>CANQCJ010000012.1 GCA_947589205.1 uncultured Ruminococcus sp.
GGCTTCGTCGAGATCGCAGGAGGTGAACGCCGTTCCGTAGGAATATATCCCGCCCTCCTCGGCGGTCTTGAATTTTGCGTCAAAGACCGGTATCTTTACGCTCATGACGTTCTGCTCGTGAATTTCAAGCGAAAGCTCCTGCTTGGGCAGCAGCAGAGCGGTCTCGAGCTGTGCGGTCTGCATGACCGAATCTGCTATCGCCATGTGGGCGTTAGCCTTGGCGATAAGCTCCTCGACCTCGGCGCGGAGCCTGCGGTTTTCGCGCACCATATCCATAAAACGCCGCATAAGCTCATCGCGTTTGTCTTTAAGCAGCTTGTGACCCCTGCGCGCGGAGGCGAGCTTTTTTTTCAGATTGCTAAGCTCCATTCGCGTAGGATTTACGTTAAGTCTTGCCAAAGCCTATCTCACTCCTCGTAATATTGCTCAAGAAATTCCTCATGTATCCTTCGCAGCTCGCTTTTCGGCAGAAGTCTGAGAAGCTCCCAGCCGATAGAGAGCGTTTCTTCGATGCTGCGGTTGTTTTCAAAGCCCTGAGAAACATATCTCTTTTCAAACTCGTCGGAAAATTTCGCATATATCCTGTCTATCGGCGTAAGCGCGGCTTCACCGAGAACTACCATAAGCTCCTTGGCGTCCTTGCCTCTTGCGTAAGCCGAGAAAAGCTGGTTCATGGTGTCGGAGTGGTCGGCTCTGGTCTTGCCCTCGCCGATACCCTTGTCTTTAAGTCTCGAAAGCGACGGCAGAACGTCTATCGGCGGATTTATGCCCTTTCTCGAAAGCTCTCTCGAGAGGATTATCTGACCCTCTGTGATATAGCCGGTAAGGTCGGGTATCGGGTGAGTTTTGTCGTCCTCGGGCATGGTGAGTATCGGTATCATGGTGATACTTCCTTCCTTGCCCTCCTGTCTGCCCGCGCGTTCGTAGATAGTCGCAAGGTCGGTATACATATATCCGGGATAGCCTCTTCTTCCGGGCACTTCCTTTCTTGCGGCGGAGACCTCTCTCAACGCGTCGGCATAGTTGGTTATATCGGTAAGAATTACCAGAACGTGCATATTCTTTTCAAACGCAAGATATTCCGCGGCGGTCAGAGCCATTTTCGGAGTAGCGAGACGTTCTATCGCCGAGTCGTTGGCGAGGTTTATGAACATTACCGTTCTGTCGAGCGCGCCGGTGCTGCGGAAGCTGTTGATAAAATACTCCGATTCCTCGAAGGTTATACCCATAGCCGCGAAAACAACGGCGAATTGTTCGTCCTTTCCGAGTACCTTAGCCTGTCTCGCTATCTGTGCGGCGAGCTGCGCGTGGGGCAGACCGCTTGCGGAGAATATCGGCAGCTTCTGACCTCTTACGAGGGTGTTGAGTCCGTCGATAGCGGAAACGCCGGTCTGGATAAATTCCTGCGGATATTTTCTTGCGACCGGGTTCATGGGCAGACCGTTCACGTCGAGTCTCATTTCCGGGATTATCTCCGGACCGTTGTCGATAGGCGTGCCGAGACCGTCGAAAACTCTTCCGAGCATATCCTCGGATACGCCCAGCTCCATTTGTCTGCCGGTAAAAATAACGCTTGAATCCTGTAAATTTATACCTGCGGCGTTATCGAAAAGCTGAACGAGCGCGTTGTTTCCGTCTACCTCGAGCACGCGGCAGCGGCGTTTTTCACCGTTTGCAAGCTTTATCTGAGCAAGCTCGTTGAACTTTACGCCCTCGACGTCCTTAACGAGAAGCAGAGGTCCCGCGGCTTCTTCTATCGTTTTGTATTCTCTCGGCATCAGACTTCCTCCTTCCGACTGTCAAGAAGCTTATCTATCTCGGCGGATATTTCTCTTGAAGCTTTTTCATATTCTTCATCTATGCGCTCTTCGGGAGTATACTTAAAGCGTCCGATCTTTTCTCTTACCTCGAGCTGCGAAAGGCTGTCGACGTCCGCGCCCTTTGAAGCAGCGTCGTCCGATTCGTCGTGAAGCTGTAAAATAAGCCGCATCATATAGAGCTGCTTTTTCATGCTCGAATAGGTGTCGACCTCGTGGAAAGCGAGCTGATGGAGAAAATCCTCTCTTATTGAGCGGGCGGTCTCCATTTTTATCCTGTCGCTTGCCGAAAGCGAATCCATACCGATAAGCTTGACTATCTCCATAAGCTCCGCTTCCTCGTGAAGAATCGCGATAAAGCGCGCTCTCATATCCGGCCAGTCCTCGGCGACGTTTTCTTTGTACCAATCGCTCAAGCTGTCGGCATAGAGCGAGTAGCTTGTAAGCCAGTTTATAGCAGGGAAGTGACGCTGATAAGCAAGCGAAGCGTCAAGTCCCCAGAATACCTTTACAATTCTGAGCGTTGCCTGTGAAACAGGCTCTGAAATATCTCCTCCGGGAGGGGAGACCGCTCCGATAACCGAAAGCGCGCCCTCTCTGCCGTCCGAACCGTTAGCGAGCACTCTTCCGGCGCGTTCATAGAATTGCGCGAGACGGCTTCCGAGGTAAGCGGGATAGCCTTCGTCGCCGGGCATTTCCTCAAGACGTCCGGACATTTCTCTTAACGCCTCCGCCCAGCGGGAGGTAGAATCCGCCATAAGCGCGACCGAGTAGCCCATATCTCTGAAATATTCCGCAATGGTGATACCGGTGTAAACGGAGGCCTCTCTTGCCGCAACGGGCATATCGGAGGTATTGGCGATAAGCACGGTGCGTTCCATAAGCGACTTGCCGGTATGCGGGTCGATAAGCTCCGGAAATTCGTTAAGAACGTCGGTCATTTCGTTTCCGCGTTCGCCGCAGCCGATATAGACGATAATATCCGCCTCCGCCCATTTTGCGAGCTGGTGCTGAGTAACGGTCTTGCCGCTGCCGAACGGACCGGGTATCGCCGCTACGCCGCCCTTAGCTATCGGGAAAAGGCAGTCGACAACTCTCTGACCGGTAATAAGCGGCATATCGGGCGACAGCTTTTTAGCGTAAGGGCGGCCCTTTCTTACAGGCCATTTCTGCATAAGCCTAAGCTCATGCTCATTGCCCTTGCCGTCTGCGATAACGCAAACCGTCTGATCGACGGTAAATTCGCCTTCTTCAATGCTTTTTACCCTTCCTGACAAGCCGTTAGGCGTCATTATTTTGTGAAGCACTATATCGGTTTCATCGACAGTGCCGATGATATCGCCGCCGATAACGCTGTCGCCGACTTTTACAGTCGGTTTAAAGCTCCATTTTTTATCGCGTTTGAGCGAGGGTACCTCTATACCCTTTTGCAGGTTGTTACCCGCAATTTTCTTTATATCGTCAAGAGGACGCTGTATGCCGTCAAAAATACTTCCGATAAGCCCCGGACCCAATTCCACGCTCATCGGTTCGCCGACGGATTCCACCGGCTCGCCCGTACCGAGACCGGACGTTTCCTCATAGACCTGTATCGAAGCGCGGCTGCCGTGCATTTCGATGATCTCTCCGATAAGTCTGCGGTCGCTGACGCGCACCATATCGAACATATTCGCGTCGCGCATACCGTCCGCTATTATCAGAGGTCCGGCGATCTTTACGATCCTTCCTTTACTTGCTGCGTTCATTATAAGGCAAACGCTCCTTTCCCTATAGATGTTATTTTAAAATATCCGAGCCGACCGCTTTTTCGACCGACCGGTGAAGATCTCTCATACCCTCGCCCGTGTTGCCGCTGACTCCCGGGATAAGAATTATCGCGGGTATCCTGCGGCTGCGGAATTTTTCGATAGCTTCACTAACGCCCGCCGCCGCGGCTTCGGTTATAAAGATGACCGCGAAGCCGTTTTGCGCAAGGCGGTTTATGAGCCGAGACACCTCGTCAGGCTGAGTTTTAAAGAACACGGAGATCCCGAGCGAGGCAAAGCCGCTGACGCTTTCGCGGCTTCCGATAGCCGCCGCCTTATACATAAAGCATACGCATCCTTTCTTTAATAATAGCGGTGTCCGCGCCGCAGTCCTTGCATACGAAGATTATGCGGAGATTTTTTATCTGCGTTTCCTTAGCCAGATAATAAGCCGCGAGCGGATCTAAGCCGAAGCTTTTCATTCTTGCGTCCTCGATGAGAGCCGCCGTAAGATCGTCCGTGCGTTTTTCAAACTGCGCGGGAGAGGCTTTAAGAAGCTCCGCAAGCTCACCGAAGCCCGTGCTTTCGAGCAGTCCGGTAAGGCTTTCAAAGCCGCCCGCCGCCGCGCGCGCCAGCGCTGCCGCATCAAGCTCGTCAGAGCCGCAGACAGCCGTCTGTATAAAAGCCTCGGTCTTGTTCATAAGACTCAGCCTGTAGGCGGTCTTGATATCGGCAAACAGCGCGGTAAGCTCCGCATAGCGGATAAGAAGATCATTTCCGCTAAGCTTTGCTTTTTCCCTCATTTTTTCAAGGCAAGCCCTGTCTGTCATCATATCCGCAAGCTGACCGTCCATATTCGCCGCAAGAGAATCGTAAACCTTTTCCGCAGTTTCGCGTATATGCTCCGGCAGCATTTCCCAATGCTTTTCTCTCACGTTAAGATAAAGCGTATCGAGATCGAGCAGCGTCGGGCGCAGATAAAGCTCCTTCGGGTCTGTGTTTGACATAAGCGATTTCAAAGCCGCTTTCAGATCGTGAAAATCGTTTTTATAAAGCAGCAGATCAAGCTCCGACGGGCTTGGAACATAGCTCGAGATAAATTCCCACGTTTTTTCAAGCTCATCGTCGAGCTGTGCGATAAATCCGCCGCTTGTTTCCGGCGGGTTTATGGAGACCGAGCGCAGTATATCCGCGGCTTCGCGCCAGCTCTCCGCAGCTATCAGCCTTTCGATATCGGCCTGCGACAGCAGCGCGCTTTCCATAGCCCTTACAGCGGCGACCGCGCTTGCATATTCCGTACTCATTGCGCCCTCCTTTTATTCAAAAAGGATCGAAGCCGCAAGATCCCTTATCGGATCTCTCTCGGCTTCAACGATAGCCGAAAAGCTGCAATTTTCATATATATTGCCGTAGCTCAGAATAAAGCCGTTCTCTATATCAGCCGGTTCGTCGGATATCCTGATAGAAGAAGCCCTTTAAGGCGTTTTCCGAGATCGGCGGGAAGTCTTTTGAGATCTGCGGCGTTAAAGCTGATAACTCCCTCGCCGCTTCTCATATTCTTGACCGCAAGCTTTATGATAAGCTCAAAATAATCCTTTGTATCGAGCTGTGAGAGGCGTTTTAAAGCCTCCTCCACGGCTGCGTCTATACATTCGGCGCGGCAGCGCAGAGCTTCTCTTTTAAGACGCGCGTCGGCAGCGGCGCAGGCGGAAGCATAGTCTGCCGCCGCCTTTTTTTCAAAAGCCGCGATATATTCGTTGTAGGCCTCCGAAGCCTCCTTGTCGCCGTCAGCCTTTATCCGATCGGCTTTTTTACGCGCCGAAGCGGTCTCGGCGTCGGCGTTAGCTTTTCCCTGAGCGGTAATTTCGTTGAGTATCCTGTCAAGTCCTGCCAACTCTTGTTTCTCCTCCATTCCGATTAGGTCTAAGCTTTTATCAAAGCTGAATGTTGTATATGAGCAGAATGGAGATAAGAAGAGCCAATATAGCGTAGGTCTCTACCATTGCCGCCATGATAACGCCCTTGCCGCTCTGGTCGGGCTGCTTTGCAACTATCCCAACGCCTGCCGCCGCAGCTCTTCCCTGAGAGATACCCGAGAAAAGACCTACGATAGCTATAGGCATACAAGCCGCGAGGAACATAAGTCCCTGTGAAGCGGTGAGCGAGACGGCAGAGCCGCCGATTATGCCTATTCTGCTCATAAGAAGAATAGCGGTAAGAAGTCCGTAAAGACCCTGCGTACCTGGCAGAAGCTGTAAAATAAGCACCTTGCTGAATTTTGACGGATCGACCGAGACCACGCCCGCGGCTGCTTCTCCGACGATCCCAACGCCCTTAGCCGAGCCGATACCCGCAAAAAGAGCCGCGCTCACTGCGCCGATAACGGCAAGAGCCAATCCTAAACTACTCATTGAAAGATTCCTCCTTGAAATTGTAATAATTTGTTTTTACGTCAAGCGGGTCGAACGCTCTTCCGCCGCCCTCATAGAATTTGCTGAAAAGCTCAACAAACTGAAGTCTGTCGGTATGAACGTAAGCGCCCAGAAGATTTATCGCTAAATTCGCCGTGTGACCGACGATAAAGACAACTATGAGCAATACCGCTTTAACAACGGTATTTTCCGGCATTGTGCCGATAAGGTTGATAACTCCGGCTATGCTTCCGGTCGCAAGACCGAGAGCCAACAGTCTCGAATAGGAAAGTATATCGCTCAAATAGCCGGTAGCGGTGTTATAAAGCGTATAAAGACCTCCGAAGAGCTTTCCGAGGATACCCTTTGCGCTTCTTCCTGCGGTAAGCACGAGCACGATAACTCCCGCCGCCGCAAGGTAAAGACCTATCGTGATAAGGTCGGACGGAACGGTGGTAAGTATCGAAGCCGCCGCCGGGCATACGCCGAGTACTATAATGTATATCGGAACGGTATCGAGTATCGCCCCGAGCCTGTCTCCCTCGCTCCATTTCATTTTAAGCGACACCGCCAGACCCAGGAACAAATGGCAGATGCCGAGCGCGAAGGAGTAAAGCAGAAGCTTTATCGGATCGTCTATCGGTTCAAACCAGAGCGCGACGCTTCCGACGTCCTTGTTGAAGAACTGTTCGCCGACGACCTGAATGATATCGCCGAACCAGCTTCCGAACAGCGCGCCGAAGATAACGGTTGAAACGCCGCAGTTGCGGAACATTATCAGCGTTTTTCGCATTTTTTCTTCAAGCCGCATTTTTTTCAGCGCGATAGTCGTGCCGATAAGCATGACCAGACCGTAGCCCGCGTCCGAAAGCATCATGCCGAAGAACAGATAGTAGAAAAACGACATGACGGGCGTAGGGTCGACGTCTCGGCGGTTGGGCAGCGCGTACATCTCGGTGATCCCTTCGACCGGGGCTGAAAACTTCGAGTTTTCAAGCAGCACCGGAACCTCCTCGTCCGCCTCCGGTTCATACACTCTTACCGCCGCCGTGTACTTGCTTTCTATCTCCTTGATAAGCCTTTCGGAATATTTTTCCGGTATAAAACCGTTGAGCACGAACGTACTTTCGGTAAACGCAAGCTTATTGAGCGCGTCGTACTTGTCCTTTCTCATGGAAAGATAGTCGACGGTAAATTCCAACGCTCTGCGGCTGTCGGCATAGGAGACTATCCTGTCGGTATGCTTTTGTATCTTTTGCTCCAGCTCGGCTATCCTGCTTTCGCATTCCTTTGTAAGCTGCGCGGGAGTTTTGTTTTCCTGCTCCGCCGCCGAAGCGAATCCGTTTTTCCTCAGTGCCGAATGCACCTCATCGCTGTCCCTTTTCAAGCAGACGGCGAATATGTTCGTTTGCAGCTTTGTTGAGTAAACTATCTGCACCTGCGTATCGCCGCCCAAAAGCTCTTCAAGCTGCTGCTCTGTATACGCCTTCGGGAGCGTACCGATAAAGCAGTCGGTCAGAGCCGTTCCCTTAAAGCCGAGCGGCACATCGAGCGCGCTCCACTGTTCAAGGTTAGCCTTTTTGATAGAAAGCTGACTAAGCTCCGCTTCGCATTCGCCTATCCTGCGGCTGCTTTTGGTTATCGCCGCGGCAGCCTGCATAGTTTTTTCAAATTTTTTCGCGCCCTCACCGAAGCTGTCGGTATCTATCTCGCGCCTTGCGGTAAAGCCGTCAAGGAGCGATCTTTTCTCCGGCGCATATTTATTGAGGATATCGAGAGCGTTCTGCGCGCTGCCTCTGAACCTTTCAAACTGCGATACCGCTGCCGCCGCATTCGTCTTGATAAGGCGTTCGTCCGTGCAGTCGGTTATCTCGACCGCGCCGCGCCTTTGCAGCAGCTCGATTATCCGTTTGCTGTCTTTAAGCATAGCGATAAGCTCTATCCTCATCATTTTCAGCTTCGCCATTACATCGCCGTCCTTTCAGAATCTAACGATCAGCCGAAAAACCGTTCGATGACCGCCTGCGCCGCCCGAGAATTTCTCTGTGCCGCAAGCTCTTTTATCCGCGCGGTCTGCTCGCCGCATTCCTTAGCGCGTTCCTCGGCGTAAGCCGCAGCCCTTTCACTGTTTGCGCGTTCAGCCTCGGCGCATTCGCTTTTAGCCTTTTCAATCGCCTCCGCGCGCTTTTGCCGCGCATATTCGCGGGCCTGTTCGATAAGCTCCTCGCCCGCGCGCCTTGCTTCGGCAAGAGCCGTCCGGTTGTCGTTCTCGGCGTCGAGCACTTTAGCTACCGTTTCGGATACCATAATTCAAAGCACCTCTGTCATAATTAAAAATAAGCAAAATGGGAACTATCCTACAGACAGCTCCCAATCCCACATATAAATTTACAAAAATAATTATACACTTAAATGTCAAAATTGTCAAGCGCGCGGCGGCTTTTTTCACAAAGATTTAATATTTTCTTCATTCTTTGACCTCGCCGTCCGCGCTGTCCTTAGTTATATCGGGAACGGTCTCAACGTTTTCCGCAAAGCGGTTCTCCATATTTTTCTCGTCAAATTCGTTTATGCCCATGATATGGTCGATAAGCCTCTGCTGATCGGTCTTTTCGTCCGGCTTTATTACGAGCTTTATCGCCCTGCGGCAGTTTTCCACCGTAGTCAAAGCATACGCCCCGCCCGATTCGCCGTCAAGCGTCCAGGCGATGGGTTCATCGCTTTTGAAGGTAACCTTTTTAGTCTTGAAGGTAAGAAAATGCTTGGTGTTGAGCCTGTTTATGATAGTGTCGTTTAGCACCTGCTGCAATTCGAGCGGGCTTGACGGGGTGCGAACGAGAGTGACCTCGAAAAGACCGTCGTCGAAATAAACGCTGTCGCTGACCAAGAATTTCATACCCGCGATAGAAGCGGAATTTGACACCAGACCTATAAGAAAATTCCCCGTTTCAGAGTTTCCGTCATGCTCAACGGTAATATCTATCCCGCGGTAAACGCCCTGGCTGAGACGTTTAAGAGCTTCGGCGATGTACGCCGCATGACCGAAGATATTCTTTATGTCCTGCGGAGTTTCGTAGGAAATATCTGTAAACATACCGAATCCGGCAACATAGACGAAATATTTTTCCGAATTGAACCTGCCGACGTCGTACTCATAGAAAACGCCGTCGACGATATCCTGCGCCGCTTCGGTCATTTTTTTGGAAATGCTCATAGAAGAAGCAAAATCGTTGGTAGAGCCGGAGGGGATATATCCGAGCGGAACTTTGGTCGGAAGCTGCATGAGCGCGTTTACCGCCTGACTGAGCGTACCGTCTCCGCCGCTTACGGAAACTATATCGTAATCGAGCGCGGAGGAGATTATCTTGTTGTAGGCATCGTCGGGCGCGAAGGTCGGGAATGCGGTGACCTCAAAGCCGCCCTGAGCGAAAATATTTATTATATCAAACAGCGCGTTTTTTATAAGACCCTTTCCCGAGCGCGGGTTGTAAATAAAAATCATTCTTTTCATGATCGTTTCTTTCCCTTTCTTTTTTATGTAAAAAAACCTTCCAAACAATATTATAGCAGTTTGTTTTCCTCTTGTCAATAGGCAAAAACGCAATTTGTCCAAAAAGCCTTTTAGGCGTATTATGTTTGTAAAACTGCAAAAACTAAAATAAAAAAGGAGGTCTTGAAAAAATGGACGAAAAGGAGCGGGCAAGGAGAGTCTGCGATTTTTTATCGACGCTGCCGCTTGACGTGCAAAAAAGGATAGAGCAGCAAAAGCGGCTTGAAGCCGAAAACAAAGCGGACGCGCCCCGAATATTCCCCGAACGCTTTAATTTTTCACGATGGTACTATTAGAAGTAAGAAGTTAGAAGTAAGAAGTAAGAGGTAGGAGGTCTGATCTTACCTCTTACTTCTTAGAAGCGAAGCGCTCTTAGTTCTGATTGCTTGACAAATGCTGATTTTTGTAATATAATGAAATTTGCAAGGGAAAAATTTTCTTATAGAAAAAGGCGGTGAATATCAAAAAAATGAAAAAGCTGTACGAATCGGGAGAGAATTATCTTGAAACGATACTTATTCTTCAAAACAGGAACGGCGAGGTGCGTTCTATCGACATCGTAAGGGAAATGGAGCTTTCAAAGCCGAGCGTCAGCCGCGCGGTGAGTATTTTGAAGGACGGCGGGTTTATACTGGTCGACGACGGCGGCTATATAACCTTTACCGACACCGGCAGGGAGGTCGCCGAAACGATATATGAAAGACACCGCGTGCTGACCGACTGGCTTATCGGCATAGGCGTAGACCCGAAGGTCGCCGCAAAGGACGCCTGCCGTCTCGAGCACGCGATAAGCGCGGAATCCTTTGCAAAGCTGAAGGAGCACATAAAAAAATTCCACAACGAAAAATGCCTTAACGAATGCGCCTGTTCTAAAGAGACAAAATAACGCATATAGATAACTGCGAAAGGCAGTGATCTATTTATGGCGGAGGCTAACAGGACAAGGCACAATATAGTAATGCAGAGCTGTAATGAGCTGAGCGTTTCGGGAGTGACGGACGTCGACAGCTTTGACGAAAAGCAGATAAAGCTTTTTACCGAATGCGGAGAGCTTAACATCTACGGCGAGGATCTTCATGTAAACGAGATGAGCGTTGAAAGCGGCAGCGTCAGTATAGAGGGCACGGTGAACGCGCTTATTTACGGGGACAAGAACGCAAAAAAGCGTCCGGGGATAATCGCAAGGCTGTTAAGATAAGGAGAGACCGCTATGACGAAAATGCAGCTCGGCACGGGCGCGGAGCTTGAGGCGCTGCGCCTGGCGGCAGAGGCGGGGATATTTCTGGGGATAATTTACGATCTCTTTAAAGTCGTAAGACAGACTATAAAGCTGAGAGCCGCGGAATTTTTGAGCGATCTTTTGTTCGCGCTGATGTTCGGCTCGGTCTTTTTTGTATTTTCTCTTTCACAGACCAACTACCTGCGAGGATTTATTTTTATCGGCATGGCAGCGGGCGCAGCAATGTGGAGCTTGACCGTCGGAAGGCTGCTGACGTTTTTGCTGACAAAGACGATAGGGCTGTGCTGCGCGGCGGTAACGGCGCCGTTCGTTGTGCTGATAGACAAAATAAAGCCTGCGTTTTTGAAAATGTTTGTGAAAATTAAACCAAAATCCGAAAATCTGAAAAAAATGCCTAAAAGCACTTGAAACTTTTTGAATAAAAAGTTATAATAAATTATACGGCAATGTGTGAAATGCCGTAGGATGCTGTGTAAAATTTTTACAGGAGATGAAAAAATTGAATAGGAACGCTGCTCCCGGCGCGGCGGCGAAGGCTGTCGGAAAGCGAAAAATGCCGGGGATATTCAAGGCGCTTGCGGTCTTGGCCGCATTTGTCCTCATCGTATATTCGGTAATAACGATAATATCTCAGCAGGTGCAGATAGCGGGTCTCAGACAGGAGAAAAAAGAGATAGACGCGCGCATGACCGAGGCGAGAAGACTCAACGACGAGTATACGAGGCTTCTTTCAAACGAGGACGAGGAGGAATATATGGAAATGATAGCCGTAGAGAAGCTCGGCTACGCCTATCCTGACGAAAGAAGATTCTATGTCGTTCAGGCGGGCAAATAAAAGAATATGAAAGTAAGAGGTAAAGGAAAGAAAAATGCAGCTGGAAGTAGGAAAAATTTACGAAGGAAAGGTAACGGGAATAACTAAATTCGGAGCTTTTGTAGAGCTTGAAAGGGGAACGACCGGAATGGTCCACATCTCGGAGATAGCGAATACATATGTAAACGAGATAAAGGATCATCTGACCGAGGGTCAGACGGTAAAGGTCAAGCTGTTAAGTCTCGGAGAGGGCGGAAAGATCAGCCTTTCTATCAAAAAGGCGCTGCCCGCGCCGGAGAAAAAGCAGAATGACCGCAGACCGCGCGACAATCACCAGAGAGGCGAGCGCAGGAACGACGAAAACAAAAGCGCGCCGCGTCAGCGCAGACAGCGCAGCGACAAGCCCGCGCAGGAGCTTTCAAAGCTTCCGCCGCCTGAGTTTGACGTAAGAACGACCTCCGGGGACGCCGATTTTGAGGATATGATAGCTAAATTCAAGGCTTCGAGCGAGGAACGTTTTTCCGATCTCAAGCACGTTATGGACAACAAGCGCAGGAACACCTCGCGCAGACGCTGAAAAATACATCGAAGCGTCGGGAGCTTCATTGTATGGATATGGGATATGGTGAGAGACGTTGAAAAAAACATTTGCTTTTATATTTTTCATGCTTGCGGCGGTCGTACTCGGCGCGCTGCTGGCGTATCTGTTTGACGGAACGAGGTATTTAGGCTGGCTTGCGTGGGGCAAGACTCTCGGCGTGAACGGCTTTTCGGTCGATCTGTATGTGCTGAAATTTTCCCTTTCGCTGACGCTCAACGTCACGCTCTCACAGCTTATAACCGTCCCCCTCGGGCTTGTCGTCTACGCAAAGGCAGGCAAGTCGCTTTGATTGAAAAAATTCGATATCAAAAAGCGCGGTCAGACCGCGCTTTTTTTATTTGTTTACAGTTTTGTTGTTAGTGCGCCCTAAGATATAATCGGTCGAGACCTTGTAAAAATCCGCAAGAATAAGCAGGTGCTCTACCGGGATAGTCCGCACGCCTCTTTCATAGCGCGAATAGACGGTCTGACTTGTAAAAAGCAGCTCGGCGACCTGCGACTGATTCATGTCCATATCCTCTCTAAGATCCTTTAATCTCTGAAAATACATAAAATTTCCTCCTTTTTTTGTGCAAAGCTCCAAAATTATTTTTAGTACCGTTTGGTACTATTGACTTTAACATAATTATATGCTATAATGAAGCTGTTAAGACCATATGGTCTTAAAAAATATTTTGGAGGTATATGGTATGGAAGAAAACAATAACAATAATAAACAAAACAGTGTGGGTCTTGGCGTCGCGTCAATGGTACTCGGAATAATCGCACTCGTATTGAGCTGCTGCTTTTACTATATTTCGATACCCTGCGCAATAATAGGTCTTTTACTCGGAGCGGCAAGCCTTGCTCTTAAAAAGGGCGGAAAGGGAATGGCTATAGCCGGACTTGTAACGAGCATTGTCAGCCTTGTGCCGGCGGTCATAGCCATTGTTCTCGGCGGTTCGCTGATCTCCGAGCTAATGAACGAAGCGGTATACTTGCCGCCTATGCTGTAAAAGGTGAGAAAACGCTCGGCTTTAAAGGCGGTATGTGCGATAATTCCGATAATATCGGCTGCCGCCTTTATTTTCAGGAAAAAGATAATATCGCTGACCGTATATTTTCCCGCTTGCGTTTTTAAAGAGAAAACGGGGTATCTGTGTCCCGCCTGCGGGAATACGCGAAGCGTAAAGGCGATGCTCAGCGGGCATTTTATAACGGCTGTCGAATATAATATAATGCCGCCCCTGCTGCTGACGTTATCGGCGGCGTTTTACATTGAAATGCTGTTTGCCTGCGCCGGAAAAACCGTTCACATAATACCGCGCAGCTATATGTTTTTGTCCGTCCTGCTGAGCGCGGCAGCTTTGTATTTTCTGCTTCGTAATTTTTTGACGTTTCTGACCTTGGCATGAAAGCTTTTCTCAAAAAAGCTTGCAAAAACTAACCGTCTGTGATATAATAGTCACAGACGGTTTTTTCTATTGTGAGCAAAAAGACAACGGAGGTCGGATAATGTTCGGATTTTTCAGGAAAAAGGAGAGCGGAGCGGAGCCGCCTTTAAAAAAGAAGGTAAAGGATATGAAATGCCGCAGGATAAGCTTTGTAGACTGCGACCTCGCCGAGCTTGAAGGCGATATGCGTCAAAGCTGTACGGCGGTGCTAAAGCTTACGCCGGTAAATTATTACGCGGTGAAAAATTCATATATTTCCGCGCTTGTTTATACCTCGGAGGATTATGAGGAAAATTACATACAATTCAAGCGCGTTGAGAACGAGCATATGACCGACGAGAGCGAAATTTACGCCCTCGACAAGATAACGATGTCGAAGGCGCTCGCTAAAGTCGGAATAATCATTGATCTTGACCGCGCCGCTTCCCGCGGGAGCGAATGAACGCTTTTATTATACAAGCGGCGGCGAGACCTAACAATATCCCGAGCAGCGCGCCGCAGAGCACGTCTGTCGGGTAGTGTATGTAAAAATAATTGCGGGAAAAACCGATAAGCGCGGCTGTTATGTAAGCTATCGTCCCCAGACGCTTGTCGAAGCAGAATATCGCCGTCGCGGCGGCGAACGCCGAGCAGGTGTGCCCGGAGGGGAAGGAATAGCTCGACGGTCGGTGGACTATAGTGTCAACGGCGGTGTTTATCATAAACGGCCGGGTGCGCCGGAAAATGTTTTTGATAATGCCCTCGTTAAAGATAAGCTCGAAAATAAGAGCCAAAGCCGCCGAAATGCCTGCGGGGCGTTTTGCTTTAAAAAACATAAGAGCTATCGCTGCGGCTATCCAGACCGCGCCGCCCTCGCCAATATAGGTAAAAAATGCCATAATGTAGTTTAAGACCGCAAAATGTATGCTTTGCAGCGCGTCGAGTATAGAAAAGTCTATTTCGTTTATAACGCTCAAATCGAACCGCCCTCCTTTTTTATTATTATATCACAAAGGGTCGGATAATGCAATAAGGGAAGAAAAAATATTATGATAAAATTAATGAAAGAATATTTAAAGGGCTATCGCTTGGAAGCGTTCTGCGCGCCGCTCGGAAAGCTTTTTGAAGCGATATTTGAGCTTATAGTGCCCTCGGTCATGGCGTCTATCATAGACGTCGGAATAAAAAACGCCGATAACGGATATGTCATGAAAATGTGTTTAGTGCTTGTGATATTGGGCGTTCTCGGACTTGCCTCATCGCTCACCGCGCAGTATTTTGCGGCAAAGGCGGCTGTCGGCATGGGCACGCAGTTAAGAACAAAGCTTTTTGCGCATATAAATTCCTTTTCCTACGCCGAGATAGACCGCCTCGGTGCGAACACGCTCGTTACGAGAATGACGGTGGATATAAACACGGTGCAGTCGGGAGTAAATATGATACTGCGTCTGTTCATGCGCTCGCCGTTTATCGTAATAGGCGCGGTCGCGGCGGCGATGTTCATTTCAATGAAGCTGACGATAATTTTCCTGCTGTTCACGCCTATAATGGGCATAGCTATCTATCTTTGCACCAAGTACACGCTGCCGCTTTATAAGGAGCTGCAAAAAAAGCTCGACAAGACCTCTCTGATAACCGGCGAGAACATTTCCGGAGTGAGGATAATAAGAGCCTTTTCGCGTACCGGTGACGAACGCAGGCGTTTTGAAGCCGCCGCAGACGAGCTTTGCGAAATACAGACCCACGCCGGAAGGGTCTCCGCCGTTATGAGCCCGCTGACTTATGTCCTTGTAAATATCGCTATAGCTCTGATAATTTGGCAGGGCGGCATAAGCGTAAACGCGGGAACGCTCACGCAGGGCGAGGTCGTCGCGCTCATAAATCTTATGACGCAGATACTTTTGTCGCTTATAAGGCTGGCGGAGCTTGTTATGAATCTTACAAAGACCCACACGTCGTCTCTCAGGATACTCGAGATACTCGATACGAAGCCTAACGTTACTGACAGCGCGGCTAAAGACGCTATGGAAAGCATCGACTCTCCCGCCGTAGAATTTAAAAACGTAAGCTTCGGCTATTCAAACGCCGAACGCTGCGCGCTGGAAAATATAAGCTTTAGCATAAAACGCGGCGAGACCGTCGGCATGATAGGCGGCACGGGCTGCGGAAAAACAACGATAGTGAACCTTATCCCGCGTTTTTACGATGTAAGCGAGGGGCAGATACTTGTAAACGGTGTAGATGTTAGAAGGCAGCCGATAGAGCGGCTTCGCAGGAGCATCGGCATAGTACCGCAGAAAGCCGTGCTTTTTAAGGGAACGGTCAGAGACAATATGAAATGGCGGGATAAAAACGCGGACGACGAGGAGATACTCGACGCGCTCGACACCGCGCAGGCTCTCGATTTTGTAAACGAAAAGCAGGGGCTGGATACCGCCGTCGGTCAGGACGGAAAGAATTTTTCCGGCGGTCAGCGTCAGCGGCTGACGATAGCGCGCGCTCTTGTCGGCAAGCCGGAAATACTTATCCTTGACGATCCTTCCTCCGCGCTCGACCCCGCCACCGACGCAAGGCTAAGGCGCGCCATAGCCGAAAAAACCCGCGGAAGCGCCGTTATAATAGTTTCTCAAAGAATATCCTCTATCAGGAACGCCGACAAGATAATCGCGGTAGACGACGGCAGGATAGCGGGGATAGGAACGCATTCGCAGCTTCTTGAAAGCTGCGGGGTCTATAAGCAGATATGCGATTCACAGCTGAGAGAGGAGGGCGTCTGATGGAAAATAAAGGCTCTTCCTCGGTATTAAAGCCGCTGCTTTCCTATATGAGACCTTACGCCGGACTTATAATTGCCGCGCTTGCAATGGCGGTAATAAACGCAGCGGCGGTGCTTTACGCGCCGGTAATAACCGGAAAAGCGATAGATCTTATGACAGACATGGGCAGGGTCGAGCTTGACGGCATCGCGCCGCTTCTTGTTTATTTTGCAATAGCGGTAGCGGCCGCCGCGCTGTCGCAGTATATCATGAATCTTTGTCTTAACAAAGCGGCGTACGGCGCGGTCAGGGATCTGCGCTGTGCGGCGTTTGAAAAGCTCTCGCGCTTAGAGCTTAAATATTACGACACCCACGCCAAGGGAGACGTTCTCAGCAGGATAATTTCCGATATAGAGCAGATCTCGGACGGACTTATCATGGGCTTCGCCCAGCTTTTTACCGGTATCGTCACTATCGTCGGCACTATCGGATTTATGCTTTCAATAAGCGTAAAAATAACCGTCGCGGTAGTGGTGTTAACGCCGCTGTCGCTTTTTGCGGCAAAATATATTGCTGCAAATACATTTAAATATTTCAAGACCCAGACGGCGGTGCGCGGAGAGCTTACGGCGTATGTCGAGGAGATGACCGGAAACCTAAAGACCGTCAAGGCGTTTTCGCGGGAGCGCGAATCGGAGCGGGCTTTTGAGGAGATTAATTCAAAATTCGGCTCTGCAAGCGTCAGCGCGATATTTTTCTCGTCGCTCACCAACCCCGTCACGAGATTTATAAACGGTCTCGTCTATGCGGCGGTCGGAGTTTTCGGAGCGTTTTCGGTAATAAACGGCGGCTTTTCCGTCGGAGAGCTTTCCTGCTTTCTGACCTATGCCAACCAGTACACAAAGCCGTTCAACGAGATCTCGGGAGTCGTTACGGAGCTTCAGGGTGCGTTGGCGTGCGCCTCGAGGGTGCTCGCGCTTATCGAAGAACCCCCCGAGCCGCCCGACAGCGATGACGCGGTAACTCTCGAGAGCGTAAACGGCGAGCTGAGCGCGCGGAATGTCTATTTTTCCTACGACCCGGACAAGCCGCTGATAGAGGATCTTAACATAGAAGTAAAGAGCGGTCAGCGCATAGCCATAGTCGGACCTACCGGCTGCGGCAAGACCACGTTTATAAATCTTCTTATGCGCTTTTACGAAGTAAACAGCGGAGAGATCCGCCTCAGCGGTGTGCCGGTAAGCCGCTGCACGCGCGATTCCGTGCGTTCCTCTTACGGAATGGTGCTGCAGGACACATGGTTAAAAAGCGGAACGATAAGAGAAAACATCGCCTATTCCAAGCCGGACGCGAGTTTAGAGGAAATAAAGGCGGCGGCAGCAGCGGCGCACTGCGACGGATTTATCAGGCGTCTCGAAAACGGATACGATACGTTTATCACCGAGGACGGCGGCACGCTTTCCGCCGGACAAAAGCAGCTTCTCTGCATAGCCCGCGCAATGCTTTCCCTGCCGCCTATGCTGATACTCGACGAGGCTACCTCCTCTATAGACACAAGAACGGAGCTGCTGATACAGCGGACGTTCGGCGAGATAATGAAGGGAAGAACGAGCTTCGTTATCGCTCACCGCCTCGGAACTGTCAGAAACGCCGACCGCATTATCGTTATGAACGCGGGCAGGATAGTCGAGCAGGGTACGCATGAGGAGCTTATGGAAAAAAAAGGATTCTATTCGAGGCTGTATAATTCACAGTTTGAAGAGTGACAAATTATGCAAAATAAAAAAATTTCGCAAAAGGTGTTGAAATTTCTTTCACGATATGGTATAATAAGTAGGAACGTGTAATTTGACGCTTGAACGTCAGGTAAAAATTAACTAAGTTTGGAAGGAATGTTAAAAAGAAATGAGCAGATCTAAGACAAAACAGAAAAGATCCTCCGCCGCTAAGAATGTGGCAGTGTTTTTCATTGTTTTTGCGATACTTGAAGGGCTTATCATGTACGGTCTTTCGAGGGTCTTTAACGATGAGAACAAGGTCATCGGTATCTTCGGATATAATTTGTTTATAATGGATTCCGACAAAATGGGCGAGGTAGCCCCGAAGGATTCGCTCGTCATAGCCGATTCGACCACCCCTTCTCCCGGAAACGCCGCGCTTTGCCGCAACGTAGGAGACGAGGGAACGACGGTCGTATGGCTGCTTGAAGCAGGCTCTAAGGGCGACACCGTTGACGGAATAGTTTACACCGTCTATCAGGAAAGCGATCCCGACAAGAAGTATGACATAAAAAGCGACGATATCATCGGCGTAGCGACAAGCTATTATTCCACCGCGGGAAGGATCGTAAGATTTGTCACCTCTCCGGTGGGAATGGGCATCTGCGCGGGCCCATACTGCTTATGGTGATAATAGAGCTTATAATGGCGATAGCCCGCAGACCCGATTATGACGATTATGACGACGAGGACGAGGAGGATTATCCCGACCGCGCCAAGGCGGCAAACAGCGTTACTCTTGACGATTTCCTTTACGGCGGAGAAAACGACAGCGTTTATACCTCCAACAAGCCCAAGGATACCTATGAGGAGGAGTTCGCTCCCTCGGCAGCGCCCGAGAGCAGACCCGATGATATAACCTTTGCACAGCCCGCGCCGATGCCGGTCGCAGACGAGCCGATACCTCAGCCCGAACCGGAGGCAGAGGAACAGCCGCAGGCACAGCCGGTGTTCGCGCAAAGCGTTCCCGAACCGGAGACAGCTGAAGAAGCCGTTCCTCAGATCTCCGAAGAGCAGCCCGCAGCCGAAGAGCCGGAAGCTACCGAAGAGCCTGTTCCCGCGCCTGCGCCTGCGCCCGTACAAGCTGCGCCTAAACCGGCGGTAAAGAAAAAGCGTCCGGCACAGCCGGCAAGACCGCGCCCGGTCACTTCGGCAAAACGGCGCAATGCCAACGAGACGCTCGAGCAGCTCATGAGAATGATGGAGGAGGAGCAGAAAAAGCTGCGCGAAACTACCTCTTCAAACGACCAAAAGTGATAGACAAAATGTCCGTCCGCATCATGATCAGTGCGGGCGGATATTTTTATTAGAAAAAAGTTAATTATTACAAAACGGTAAAAAAGGTTGACAAACTGATTAAAATGTTATATAATATATAGTATACAGAAAATCATATGCCGGCGCGGGGTATGCGCGTTTTTTTGGAGCGGCTGAGGAGCTCGGCCATGAAAGGATGAAATTACTGATGTTAAAAAAAGCGATCGGTCTGTTTGTCTCGCTTGCCATAGCGATGCAGTCGGTGGCGTTGGGCGCGTTTAGCTATGATGATACGGCGGCTGACGGCACAGAGAACACGGCGGGGATAACGGACGAAGCGGAAAAAACGGCTGTAGCCGAAAACGATCCGGAATATGGAAGGTATCTCGATGCGTTAAAACGCCTTGAAGAGCGCAAGACGCAGGAAAAAAGAACGTTTATGAGCGTTTCGGGCGCGCTCGGCGAAGCGGGCGGCGGTGCACAGACGATAGGCTATACCAACGATTCGCTTATCCATGCGTCGAAATTTGACGGAATGGACAGAGTGTACGGAATAGACGTTTCCTATTTTCAGCATGATATCGACTGGGAAAAGGTAAAAGCGGACGGGATAGACTTTGCGATAATAAGAGTGGGCTACCGCGGCTACGGCACGGGCGGTCAGCTGGTGCTCGATTACAAATTCAAGGAAAATATAGATGAAGCGATAGCGGCGGGTCTCGATGTAGGCGTGTATTTCTACACGCAGGCGATAACGAAAAAGGAGGCCGTTGAGGAAGCGGATTTTGTTTACAATTACATAAAAAATTATAAGCTTCAGCTTCCGGTATATTTTGACATTGAAAGCGTTGATTATGACGTTGGCAGACTCGACAGCGCGGGGCTTACCAAAGCCGAAAAGACCGAGCTTTGCAAAGCGTTCTGCGACAGGATAAAGAGCTACGGCTTTGAAGCGGGGGTTTATTCCAATCCTACCTGGCTCAACAACTACATAAACGGTCCGGAGCTTGGCAAGAGCTATCCGATATGGCTGGCTAACTATAACATTTACGCTACATATTACAATACATATCATGTGTGGCAGTTTTCCAGCAGCGGCGAGGTAGACGGAATAGACACCGCTGTAGATATGAACGTATGGTACCGCGAACCGCAGAGGTTCGGCGTAATAAAAAATCTCGAGCTTGTCACAAACGGCGGCAGCGCGGTTATGACATGGGATAAGGTTTCCGGCGCAGACAGGTACGAGGTGTACAGATTCGATCCTAAAAACAATACCTATACGAAAATAATCACCACCACGAGAAACCGCGCGTCCTTTGCGCTTACCGCGGCTGACTGCGGCTATTGCGTAAGGGCGAGACGCACGGTCGGAACAAAGATAGAGTACGGCGATTATTCCGAGGCGGTGTACGCGCTTGCAAACAGCGTAACGGGACTTACTCTTTCCGCCTCCCGAACGAACATAACCGCAAACTGGCATCCGGATCTTAGCGCGCGCGGATATGAGGTATATTATTCCGTCGGCGGCGGAGAATATAAGCTTGCGGGCGAATCGACCCAGCCGTTTTATGTTATAAACGGTCTTGAAAGCGCGAAAAAATATTCGGTAAAGGTAAGACCTTTCTATTCCTCGGGAGCTTCAAGAAGATACGGCAGCTTCTGCGAGCCAGCAGAGGTCACCACGCAGGCCGCGCCCATTTCGGCGGGAGTGCCGACCGAGCTTTACGCGACAGTCGATCCGACAAAGATAAAACTCACATGGAACGCCGTTCCGAACGCCGTAAGCTACAGCGTTTTTAAAAAGACGGACGGAAAGTACGTCAAGTTTGCCGAAACAAATACTTGCAGCTGCACCGTGAGCAATGAGACAAGCGGCACATACCAGATTCCGGCGGGTGACGAAGAAAATTCTTTCACCAACAAGTATACGAGCAGCA
>CANQCJ010000013.1 GCA_947589205.1 uncultured Ruminococcus sp.
CGTCTGAACCGCAGGTCCAGACCGTAAGAGATCAAGGTGCGCCTGCGGCGCAAATTTTGATAGATTCGTCCGCTTTGCGTATCCATAGTCTGATTTGACCTCAAAACCTACAAATTCCGCGCCCGCGGCGGGTTATAATTATAAAAAGCCGTAACGTAAATTTTAAGGAGTAATTATGAACAGACTCAAACAGATCCTGGCGTTAAGCTTTGTCTGCTGCGCCGCGGCGTTTGTTTTTTCCGATGAGCTTGCCTTTGCCGAAGCCGATGAGACCGAAGCGGCGGATACTTCGTCGTATTATGAAGAGTTGCCGGAGGACAACGAAGGCTCTTTGCCTGACGTGACGGAGCAGCCTCCCGAACAGACGGAGGAATATCCGGAGACGGAAGAGCCGACGGAGATCCCGTCCGAGGAAACGCCCGAAGAGCCGTCGGTCGAGGAACCGACAGCCGAAGAACCGACGTCGGAGGAAACGGCGATCCCGCAGATAGACACGAGCGGTTACACCGACAAGCTGAACGAGCTTGCCCAAAAGCAAGCCGATATCGAGCGGAAGCTCTCGGAGGGCGAGGACGCTATCGGCGATGAAAGCGAACGTCAGATGCTGATACTCGACAAGATAAACACCCTCAACGAAAAGGCGCAGGTGATAAATTCCTACATGACCGAGCTGGAAACGAGCATTTCCACCGAACGTCAGCAGACGGACGCGCTTAAAAGGGAAATAGATGCCGGGATAGCCGACTACAAAAAACGCCTCAGAGCCATGTACATCGCGGGGGATATGAGCTATACCGACGTGCTGCTAAGCTCCGGGGATTTCTTCGACGTGCTCATGCGTTCGGAGCTTGTAAAAAGAGTAGCCGACCATGACGCGCGTTCTCTCGATACGCTTGTCGAAAAAAAGAGCGAGTACGACCAAAAGACCGCAAGGCTGAAAAGCGAGATGAGCGAATATGAGGACAGCTCGCGTCAGCTCGAGGACGAACGCGCGGAGCTTGCCGAGCTTTACAATTCCAGCTCGGAGCTGAAAAAGCTCTATAAGGAGCAGCAGTCGCAGCTTGCGGAGCAGCAGATGATATATGAAAACGAGATCTATTCCTATGAGGGAATACTTGACGACCTGTTAAAGGGAACGTATGGAAACAACGACGATGAAGCGGTGCGGATAGAGACCGAAGCGCGCGCCGCCGACGCGTTAAGTGCGCTTCACGATTCGCTCAATGAGCGCATTGCCGCAGGCGAGGTAATACCGCCCTCCGAGTGTTCCTATACCTTTAAATGGCCCGTCGCGGGGCATTACTATGTTTCCTCGGGAGTCGGCGCGAGGTGGGGAGCTTACCACAAGGGTCTCGATATTCCCGGCGAGAGCGGCACGCCCATTTTAGCTGCCGAAGCCGGCGAGGTCGTGCGGACTAACAATTCCTGCGTACACAATTACGGCAAAAACGCTTCCTGCGGCTGCGGCGGCGGCTACGGAAATTTCGTCATCATCGACCACGGCAGCGGCTTCCTGACCCTCTACGGTCATATGTCGTCTACAGCCGTTGAGGTCGGCGACAAGGTGCAGGAGGGGGATATCATCGGACTTATGGGCTCGACCGGCTTTTCCACCGGCACTCACGTGCATTTTGAGCTGCGCTATGACGGCTATGTGACCAACCCGGCTTCGTTTGTGAGCTTCTAACAGGCTGAACCGCAGGTTAAGACTCTAATCGAAAACGTTTTTGTAGGAAAACATTAGTGCGGTTTTGTTAATTTGTACATCTGCCCCGACGGATAGGTCGGGGCTATGTGTGTATTTTGACGATTAGCGGAATTTTCCATTAAATAAACGGTAACAAATTACCACTTGAAAAGTGGACTTTAAAGGTTACAAAACGGTTTCAGTCAGCCTGAAAATGTTTGCTAAAGTGCACAAAAATATATCAAAAAGTTAGTGCAAATCTCCATAATTTATTACACATAGCAAAAAAAATCGCAAAAAGACTTGCATTTTTAGCGATTTTATTGTACAATTTTCTTAACGGAAACGTTTTAAGAAGTCTCGGCGCGCACAAGGAGCTGCGCGGCTGCGGCGGAAAAAATCAGCGAAAACGTTTTTGAAAGGCGTTCCGCTGAGAATGGGGGAACAAACGTGGTCTCACTGAAAGACATTTCCGTTCGCTGCGGCGTTTCAATAGCGACGGTCAGCAAGGCGCTCAACAATCATAAGGACGTCAGCGTTATAACGCGCGAGCGCATAATCAAGACGGCGAGAGAGATGGGATATTTTCCCAACGCGCAGGCGCGCGCTCTCAAAACAAAGCGCACCTTCGACTTAGGCGTCATGTTTGACGAGGAGGCGGGGAGCGGACTTACGCACGAGTTTTTCGCGGCTATACTCAACAGCTTCAAGACCGAGGCCGAGAGCAGGGGCTACGACATCACGTTCATAACGAAGGGTATCGGCGTGGTGAAGATGACGGCGTATGAGCACTGCCGTTACAGAAATGTTGACGGGATAGCGATAATCTGCACCGATTTTTCCGACCCCGACGTTTACGAGGTCGTGACCGGAGATCTGCCGGTCGTTACGATAGATCATGTTTTCGACTGCCGCTCGGCGGTCGTTTCAAACAATGAATCGGGTATGGAACAATTGGTGGAATATGTGACCGCTCTTGGGCACAGGAGGATCGCGTTTATACAGGGCAAGCGTTCGGCGGTCATGGAAAAGCGTCTGAGCGGCTTCTGCAAGGCCTGCATGATGCGCGGGATAGAGGTAAGACCCGACTGGCTGGTAACTGCCGAATATCACAGTCCCGCGTCGGCGTATAAGCTTGCGAAGGCTATGCTTTCTGCGGAGGAAAGACCGACCTGCATATTCATGCCCGATGATTTTTCGGCGATAGGCGGCTACAACGCGGCAAACGATCTCGGACTAAGGATCCCCGAGGACGTTTCGATCGTCGGCTATGACGGGATAGCTTATGCGGAGTTTTTGCAGCCTAAGCTGACGACCTATAAGCAGAACACCGTTGAGATAGGCTCGCTTGCGGCGCAGAAGCTTATTTCTACTATTGAATTACCCGCGTCGACCTTCGCGGAGGTCATAACCGTTGACGGCAGTCTTGTCAAAGGGGCTTCCGTGGCGGCGGTGAACGGTTAGGCATTAACTCCGGGCAACACGGTCCGGGAAAAATACACATAATGCGATTTTAAGGAGGAAATTTATTATGGCAAATTTTAAAAGGGTCTTAGCGGCATCATTGGCGCTTTGCCTTGCCGGTTCGGTACTTACCGCCTGCGGCGATAAAGATGAAGGCGGAAGCGGCAGCGGCGGAAAAGGCGGCAGCGGCGGCAGCAAGGGCGGCTCAAGCTATGCTTACAGCGAGGCTGCAAACAAAAAAGCTCAGGAGGTCGGCGACTTAAAGCAGACCAAGGCTGACAGGATCGAGCAGACCGCAGAGGGAAGCGAGACCTCCAAGAAGCAGCTCAAGATCTGCACCTGGAACAATGAGTTCAAGAACAGACTTCGCGCTTACTATTCAAAGTATGACAAGGAAGCCTCCGGAATGACCGGAGAAACAGACGACAACGGCGACTACATAGTAGGCGAGCACGAGTATCTGACCGATGGCACAGAGATCATCTGGGTAACTACTCCGTCAGATGACAACGCATATCAGAACAAGCTCGATACCGACCTTGCGGGTCAGGCTGCTTCCGACGATAAGATAGATATGTTCCTTATCGAGGCTGACTATGCGCTCAAATATGTAAACGGACCTTATGTACTGCCCGTAAGCGAGCTGGGCATCACCGATGACGAGCTTGCGGATCAGTATCAGTACACCAAGGACGTTGTTACCGACTCTAACGGCACTCTCGAGGGCGTTTCCTGGCAGGCTACTCCGGGTCTGTTCGCTTACAGACGCGACATAGCTAAGGAGGTTCTCGGAACAGACGATCCGACCGAGGTACAGGCTGCTGTTTCCGATTGGTCTAAGTTTGACGAGACCGCCGCTAAGATGAAGGAAGCAGGCTATCAGATGCTTTCGAGCTTCGATGATTCCTACAGGACCTTCTCTAACAACGTTTCTCACGCTTGGGTAAACTCCAACATGGAGATCGTTATCGACGACAACCTCTTCACTTGGATCGACCAGACCAAGAGCTACACCGACAACGGCTACAACAATCAGACCTCTCTCTGGGACGACCAGTGGTGCGCTGACCAGTCCGCAGCCGGTAAGGTATTCGGATTCTTCTATTCAACATGGGGCATCGACTTCACTCTGAAGGGCTATGCCGGCGATGAGCTGTTCGGACAGTGGGCGGTTTGCCCCGGACCTCAGCCTTACTTCTGGGGCGGCACATGGATGTGCGCTGCTGACGGAACCGACAACCCCGACATTGTTGCCGACATCATGAGAGAGCTCACCTGCAACAAGGACAACATGGTAGCTATCACCAACGGAACTCAGGACTACACCAACACCGTATCCGGTATGACCGAGGTCGCTGCCGACTTCGCTTCCGACTTCCTCGGCGGACAGAACCACATCGCTCTGTTCTCTGAAGCTGCTCCGAAGATCGACGCTTCCAAGCTCGGACCGTATGACCAGGGTCTTAACGAGTCGTTCCAGGCTGCTATGAAGGACTACTATCTCGGAAACACCGCTTCTGTAGAGGACGCTATCGCAAACTTCTACAAGGCTGCTATCGAGAAGTATCCCGAGCTGAAGGTACCCACGGAATAATTTGACTTGACGACAAAAAATATTTAATAGTTAGGATCGGGGCGGGGCAACCCGTTCCGGTCTCAACTAATATAACGCTATAGTTAAAATTATAAGAGGGTGATCGGATGCATAGAAAATCAGTAAGCTATGCAAAATGGGGTTATATATTCATTGCGCCTTTTTTCATAGTTTTCGCAATATTCACACTGGTCCCGCTGGTATCCACATTCTATAACTCTCTGTTCGAGAATTACACGGTAATGGGTTATCAGCAGATAGGACCTAACTTTGTCGGATTAGACAATTTCAGCACGATATTTGACGAGGAGAACGATCTCGGCAAATATTTTGTAAATACCTTTATACTTTGGATCGCGGGCTTTATTCCCCAGATCTTCTTCTCACTTCTTTTTGCTTCATGGTTCACCGACCTCAGACTTAAACTCAAGACCGGAGCCTACAAGGTTATTTTCTATCTTCCGAACGTAATCATGGCTGCCGCTATGGGTATGCTGTTCTTCACGATGTTCTCGCAGAACGGACCTGTAAACAGCATTTATATGAAAATAACGGGAAGCGACGCGCCTTATATGTTCTTCACCCACGCAAATTCACAGAGAGCAATAATCGCGCTGATAAACTTCCTCATGTGGTTCGGTAACACTACCATAATGCTTATGGCGGCTATAAACGGTATCGACCCGTCTCTTTACGAATCGGCTCAGATAGACGGCGCGAACCCGACGCAGACCTTCTTCAAGATCACTCTGCCGCTTATAAGACCTATACTTCTTTACGTTCTCATTACCTCTCTCATAGGCGGTCTCCAGATGTATGACGTTCCTCAGATAATCACTCAGGACGGACTAAGCTGCGACAGAACGAGTATGACGGTCGTAATGTATCTCCAGAGATACCTCTCAGTCAGCAAGAACTACGGTATGGCGGGTGCGCTTTCTGTTATCCTCTTTATCGTTGCGGCTGTACTCAGCATGATCATCTTCACGACTGTACAGGAAAGAGAACCCAAGAAGAAAAAACCTGCGGCGAAAGGAGGTAAATGATCATGGCAGCACCTGTTGATGCGGTAGGTCAGCAAAGCAATGCACGTTCACTGCTTATAAGAAGGATAATTTGCTACGTTATCCTGACGCTTTTTGCAGTGATAGCGCTTATCCCGTTTGCTATCCTGCTCGTAAACATGACGAGAAAAACAACGGATATCCAAAAGGGCTTCTCGCTGATCCCCGGCGACTACTTAATTAAAAACTTCAAAACGGTTATGTCAAAGCATGACTGGAAGATGCTCAACAGCTTGAAGAACAGCCTGGTCATTTCATTCAGTTCCTCATTGCTGTCGGTCTACTTCTCCGCGCTCACCGCGTATGCTATCCACGTTTATGATTTCAAACTCAGAAAGCCGCTTTTCACCTTCATACTGATGATAATGATGGTACCTGCACAGGTATCGGCTCTCGGTTTCGTAAACCTCATGAACAGCTGGCATCTCACCGACACATTTATCCCGCTTATCCTTCCCTCGATAGCAGCTCCCGCGACCTTCTTCTTCATGAAGCAGTACATGGACAGCTCGCTCCCGTTGGAAATAGTCGAAGCGGCGCGAATTGACGGAAGCGGCGAGTTCAGGACCTTTAATTTCCTGATAACGCCGATACTCAAGCCTGCACTTGCAGTACAGATGATATTCACATTCGTTACGAGCTGGAACAACTACTTCATTCCCGCTCTGATACTCAGCGACAAGAACAAGAGAACACTTCCTATCGTTATCGGAATAATCCGCAGCGCGGACTATGCTTCGTTCGATATGGGTGCGGTCTATATGTCTATCGGTATCTCGATCATACCTGTTGCGGTCGTTTACCTGATACTCTCAAAGTTCATTATCCGCGGTATCGCACTCGGCGCTGTAAAGGGCTGATTAGAAAATACATACCGACGTCGTTCAAAGCGGCGTCGGTTTTTTGTTTTCAGAAAATTTTCTGTCTTATGACCTCTGACCTCTAAAAGCGCAGCGTTCTAGCTTGACATTCTGCCGGTGTTTTGGTATAATAAAGTTAAGGAGAATGAATATATGAAAAGACTGGTAACAATACAAGATATATCCTGCTTTGGGAAATGCTCGCTGACCTGCGCGCTGCCTGTTATCTCAGCAATGGGCATTGAAACCTCCGTCATTCCGACCGCCGTCCTGTCGACCCACACCGGCGGCGGCTTCAGCGGCTACACCTTCCGCGACCTGACGGACGATATTCCCGCCATCGCCGAGCATTGGAAAAAGCTGGGGCTAAAATTTGACGCGATATACACCGGCTACATCGGCTCCTGCCGCCAGATAGAGGTCGTCAAGCGTTTCATCGAGCAGTTCCGTACCGAAAACACTATCGTCGTGGTAGACCCGGTGATGGGCGACAACGGCAGAATGTACGCGGGCTTCGACGCGAAATTCGTAAGCTCCATGAAAACTCTCTGCGCGATGGCGGACTGCATTCTGCCCAACGCGACCGAAGCCGCCCTGCTGAGCGGGCGGGAATATGCTGAACGTCCCGACGAACGGCAAATGCGCGAGATGATAAGCCGTATTTATTCGCTTGGCTGTAGGATAGTGGTAATGACCGGCGCGTCTCCCGACAGAGAACATAACGGCGCGCTGCTCGGAAACGCCGCGACCGGCGAATTTTACTCGTCCTACTGCGAAAACATCAGCGGCAGCTACCACAGCACCGGCGACATTTTCGCGGGCGTTTTCAGCGGCGGACTGACCCTCGGCATGGGCGAAAAAAGGTCGCTCGACCTTGCCGTCAATTTCACCCGCGACTGCGTAAAAGCGACCGTTCCGATACGCGAGGAGCAATGGTACTCTGTGCGGTTTGAGCCGTGTCTGGGACAGCTCATCGAAGCGACTAAGGAGTACTTAAACGATTAAATAAAAATTAACATAAACTATGTGCGAAATGCTTGACAAAAGGTTTAAAAAATGATATAATATTATATAAAATCTTTTAGAAGGCGGCGTTGAAAAATGTTTAAAAGCGACAATAAGGAATACAAAATACTCGGTATCTGCGCTGCTGGCATAAATTTTGAAAATGTACAAAATATTGTAGGCTCGGTCTCCCAGGCAGCGCGGGAGCGCGGTTACAAGGTGTTTATTTTCAACTGCTTTTCCGATCTTTTTAACGACAACGCTTACTCGAAGGGCGAGGGAAGCGTTTACCGCCTGATAAATCCGCGCATGCTCGACGCGCTGGTCATTCTGCCCGAGTCGATAAAAAACGACGCCGCCGTTGAAGAGATAATAAGCCGCGCAAAAAGCGACGATATCCCGGTCATAATCATCGACAGGGTGATCCCCGGCTGCTGCTCGTTCACGTTCAATTACGCCGACAGCTTTGACAACATCGTGCGCCACGTTTTTGAACACCACGGCTGCCGCAGAGTAAATTTCATCGCGGGCATAAAGGGCAACGAGTTTTCTCAGACCCGCGAGGACTGCTATCTGCGCGCCCTCGAACGCCACGGCATACCCTTTGAAGAGGGCAGGCTCGGTTACGGCGATTTCTGGGAAAAGCCGACAAAAATGGTAGTCCTCGACTTCATAAACAGCGGCCTGCCGTTCCCCGAAGCGATAATATGCTGCAACGACACCACCGCGATAACCGCCTGCCGAATGCTGCGCGAACACGGCTATAACGTGCCGGAGGACGTTATCGTGACGGGCTTTGACGGAATAGAACACGAAAAATATGTTTCGCCGCGCCTTACGACCGCCGCCGCCGATATTGAAACACTCGGAAAGCTGGTCGCTAAAGCCGCCGACGACTTGACGGCGGGCAGGGAGGTGCCCGAAGTAACGGAGATCCCCTACGCCGTAAGATTTTCACAATCCTGCGGCTGCGCTCCGCTCGACCGCGAAGCTGTAGGCGATATGATAAGCGAGCTTTACAACAGGATAAGCACCGCCGACGGTCACGAATCGTTCATGTTTTCCTACCTCGCAGACACGGTGGAATGCACCTCCTCGGAGGAGCTTGCGCGGATAATGGCGTCTCACGCCGACAGCTTTTCGTGGACCTGCATCAACGCCGATTTCCTTGGCAAGCCGTCCGATGAACGCTACCATGAGGTATATACCAAGAAAATGACCGCGCTTGTCATGCGCGAGGGCGGGGAGTTTTACACCAATATAGAATTTGACGCCGAACAAATGCTCCCCTACACGGCTTCCGCGCTGGAAAATTACGACATACTGATGTTCTGCCCGCTGCACTTTCAGGATCAGGTGATCGGCTACTACGCGGTGTCGGTCGGCGGGGAAAATTTCTCGTTCACGAACGTCCGCAGGTTTGTCAACGTAACGAACCAGATAATGGAAAGCTACAAAAACCGCCAGCGTCTCGAGCTGGTAAACGCCGAGCTTGCGCAGATGCACATTCGCGACCCGATGACGGGGATCTACAACCGCCGCGGATTTTACAACAAGGTTCGGGAGCTTTTCGAGCAGACCGATGAAGCCTGCGACGCGGTGATCTTTTCTATCGACATGGACGGCTTGAAGCCGATAAACGATACATACGGTCACACCGAGGGCGACAGGGCGATAAAAGCCGTTTCCGGCGCGCTGGAGAGCTGCGCGGAGGACGGGGAGATCTGTTCGCGTTTCGGCGGAGACGAGTTTGTGGTTTTCTCGGCGAATGCGAGCGATGAGCATATCGAAAGCTACATCGGCGCGATAAACAGCGCGATAGACGATTTCAACGCCGAGAGCGGTGCGCCGTACAAAGTGCGGATAAGCTGCGGCGCGGTCAAGGCGCGTATAAAGAGTACCGAGCAGCTTGACGATTTTATAAAAATTGCCGATATAAGAATGTACGAGCAGAAGCGTTTGCATAAAAAAGAGAAGCAGCATTAAAAATAAAACAAAAAGGGAGAGCGCAGGATCACTCTCCCTTGTTTTTGCAAAAAATTCAGTCCTTATTTTCCCCGCCGCTTTCAAGCTGCTCTTTGAGATGCTCATACTTCTCGGTGCGCGCTTTAAGCTTGTTGATGGCGTAGCCCTCCTTGATGGCGGCTTTTCCGCGCTCTATGGCAAGCGCGTTGTCGGGAATATCCTTGGTTATCGTTGAGCCTGCCGCGGTGTACGCGCCCTTTCCGACGCGGACGGGGGCGACAAGATTCGTGTTGCAGCCGATAAACGCATTGTCCTCGATTACCGTGCGGGATTTCTCATAGCCGTTGTAGTTTACCGTCACAACTCCGCAGCCGAAGTTGACGTTCGCGCCGACGTCGCTGTCGCCGATGTAGGTTAGATGAGATACCGACGTATATTCGCCTATCGTGGAATTTTTTATCTCGACAAAATCGCCGATCTTTACGCCGCGCATTATGTGGCTGTTCGGACGAAGCTGAACGAACGGACCTATTTTTACATCGTTTTCAATGACCGATTCATACGCCTGAACATAGTTGAGATCGACGTTGCTTCCGACAACGGTGTTTTCTAAAACGCAGTTGTTGCCGATCCTGCAATTTTCTCCGATAACGGTGCTTCCGCGCAGCACGACTCCCGCGTTTATGACCGTGCCCTTGCCGATAGTCACCTTAGAACCGATGATAACTCCGTCCGTGCAGGTAAATTCGATACCGTTGTCAAGATGCCTGCCGATAATTTCGGCGCGCGCTATGTTGTTAAGCTCTAACAGCTCACGGCGGTCGTTAGCCCCTCTCGCCGCGCTTGAATCGCGGGAAATATATGCGTCCGCTTTTTTGCCCTTTTCGATAAGCAGCTTTATGCAGTCGGGCAGATAGTATTCACCCTGCGCGTTGTCGTTGGTTATCTCGCCGAGAGTTTCCAGCAGCTCCTTGCCGGCGAACCAGTAGCAGCCGACATTTATCTCGTTTATCATGAGCTGCATGGGGTCGCAGTCCTTCTGCTCTACAATCGCGCTGAGTCCATCAGAGCTTCTGATAACTCTTCCGTATCCGGTGGGATTTTCCAGCCTCGCCGTGACGATAGTAACAGCGCAGCCCTTCTTTTCGTGCAGCTCGAGAGAACCGTTGATGGTGTCCACATCAATAAACGGCAGGTCTCCGTTGAGCACCAAAATATTAGCGTCCGAAAATTTTTCCAGCTCGCCGCTCGCCTGCATCACCGCATGACCCGTTCCGAGCTGCTCCGCCTGCAATATAGTAGTGATATTTGAAACTGATCTTCTCTTTGCAAGATATTCGTCTATCATATCTCCATTGTAGCCTTTAATAACGAAAATATTTTTTATACCCGCCCTTTCGCAGGCGTTAAGCTCCCATTCGAGCATAGGCTCTCCGAGCACCTCGCAGAGCACCTTCGGCTTGACGGTCTTCATTCTTTTTCCCTGCCCGCCGGCAAGGATAACGGCAGCGTTTTCCATAGATAAAACACTCTCCTTCAAAATTTTCTTTTTCTATTATATTACATAGAATGAAAAAAGTCAAGGGGCGGACTTGATTTTTACTTAAAATTGTGTTATATTAGAAGTAATATAAAAAAACGAAGTCCGGTGATTTTTTTGAAAAAAATAAAAAACGCCGTCGAGCTGCTTCTTTTGCTGACCCTGCTCAACAGCGTGAGCCTGTACAGGCTGCTCGATATACCAAAGCCCGTCAAAATAACGGCGATAGCTTTGCTGAGCATTTTCTATTTTGCCATGATATTTGTAAATATACATAAGGGCGCGGATAAAAAGCTGCGGCGGCTTTCAAAGGCGGCGGAAAATGTCGGCTTTTCGGCGGCGGCGCTGTTTTTTCAAACGATCGTGTTCGCCTGCATTACCGCATTCGGCGGACTTTCGTTCGGGCGGCTGGCGGCTAACGCTTTGCAGGCGTTCGCGATGATATTTCTTCTCGGTCTTTCCGGGATCCTTCGGCTCGCCTTTTCTTCAAAGCAGGTAAAATTATATATGTACGTCGTTTTGTGGTTCACATGGTTCCTGCCGGTAATAAATTTTTTTGTGCTCGTCTATTTTTACCGCAAGGCAAAGCGCGAATTTCGTTTTGAGCAGGCAAGGACGGAATTAAACATAAAGCGCAAAAAAAGCGAGATCTGCAAAACGAAATACCCGATACTTTTGGTACACGGTATATTTTTCCGCGACTGGCAGGCGTTCAACTATTGGGGCAGGATTCCTGCGGAGCTTATCGAAAACGGCGCGGAAATATATTACGCAAACCAGCAGTCCGCCGAGAGCGTTGAGCGCAGCGCGGCGGAGATAGCGCGGAGCATTCAAATGATAATTGCCGAAACGGGCGCGGAAAAGATAAATATTATCGCCCATTCAAAGGGCGGTCTCGATTCGCGCTATGCTCTTTCCCGTCTCGGCATGGACAAATACGCCGCGACCTTAACGACAATAAACACCCCTCATAGGGGAGTGCCGTTTGCCGACAGGCTTTTATCAAAGGCTTCACAAAAGACTGCGGACTTTATTGATAAAAAATACAACAGGCTTTTTTCCGCTTTGGGCGACAACGACCCGCACTTTCTCAAGGGCGTAACGGAGCTGACGGCGAGCCGATGTGCGCGTTTTAACGCGATGACCCCCGATTCGCCGCTTGTGGAATACCGCAGCATAGGTTCGCGCATGACCTCGTTTTTTTCCTCGCCGTTCCCGCTTAACCTGACCTATCTGCTCTGCCGCAGGGACAGCCCCTACGGCAATGACGGGCTTGTGACAACAGGATCCATGCTCTTTTGGGAAAACAGCACGATGATCCCCGACACCAAACGCCGCGGCATTTCCCACGGAGATATGGTCGATCTTATGAGGGAGAACATCAAGGGCTTTGATGTGAGGGAGTTTTATGTAGAGCTTGTCAAGGATCTTAAAGAGCGAGGATATTAGAAGCAGAGATCATAAGATAGAAGATAGAGGTTAGAAATTAGAAAGCCTACAAATCTCTTCTAATAGTTGGCGGAGTTTTACGGTTTCGTGAAACGAAATCGAGGTCATTGACCTCTGTTTGAACGCAGTTCAAACCGTAAAACCTCTGTGGTCTGAACCGCAGGTTCAGACGCTTACCTCTTACCTCTCACCTCTAACTTCTAAAAGGAGTAAAACTATGAAAGAAATACAACAGAAATTAGAACGCTGCCTGCTAAAGGTGCAAAAGCCCGCCCGCTATATAGGCGGCGAGCCGGGGAGCGTGGTCAAGGACTTATCGAAGGTGGACGTGCGGTTTGCGTTTTGCTTCCCGGACGTGTACGATGTGGGCATGAGCCATCTGGGAATGAAGATACTTTACGGACTTAAAAACGCGCGGGAAAACTGGTGGTGCGAACGCGTGTTCATGCCGGAAAAGGATCTTGAAGCGATAATGAAAGAAAACGGCATTCCGCTTTACGCGCTTGAAAGCTTAGACCCGATAAAGGATTTCGATTTTATCGGCTTCACGCTTCAATACGAGCTGTCATATACAAATGTTTTGGAAATGCTCTCGCTTGCGGGCGTGCCTGTGCTTGCGGGCGAAAGAACGTCGCTGACGCCGATAGTGGTGGGCGGCGGACCGTGCGTCTGCGACCCCGAACCGATAGCTGACTTTTTCGACCTTTTTATTCTCGGAGAGGGCGAGGAGGTCAACATAGAGCTTATGGAGCTGTACGAAAGAATGAAGCCGCTTTCTCCGACAAAGCGCGAGTTTCTGCGTGAAGCGGCGAAAATAGAGGGCATATACGTTCCGTCATTTTACGATATCGAGTATAACGAGGACGGTACGGTTTCTTCAATAAAGCCGAATTGTGAGGGCGTTCCGGAAAAAGTAAAGAAGCGCGTTATAACGGATATAGACGGCGCGTATTTTCCTGAAAATTTTGTCGTGCCGTTTACGTCTATCGTTCACGACCGCGCGGTGGTGGAGGTGCTTCGCGGCTGCATACGCGGGTGCAGGTTCTGTCAGGCGGGATTTATCTACCGACCGTTTCGTGAAAAGACCTCCGACACTATCCGCCGTCAGGCGGAATGCCTTTGCGCCAACACCGGCTACGAGCAGGTGTCATTATCGTCGCTTTCTACCGGCGACCATACCGATATTGTAAAAATGCTGACAACTCTTGCGGAGTATACCGACAAGGAGAACATAAATCTGTCGCTGCCGTCGCTGAGGATAGACAATTTCAGCGAGGAAATGTTAGAGAGGATAGCCGCTGTCAGAAAGAGCGGACTTACCTTTGCGCCGGAGGCGGGCACACAGCGGCTGAGGGACGTTATAAACAAAAACATCACCGAGGAGGAGATCCTGCGAAGCTGCGCGATGGCGTTTGCGGCGGCACTGTAAAGCTGTATTTCATGCTCGGTCTGCCGGAGGAAACGGACGAGGACGTTATCGGCATAGCCGAGCTTGCTCAGCGGATAGTCGATCTGTACTATCAGACCCCTAAGGAAAATCGCGCGCCGTCTATACAGGTGTCGCTTTCGACGGCGACCTTCGTACCCAAGCCGTTCACTCCGTTCGAGTTCGAGCCGCAGGCGACGCCCGAGGAGATCGACAGGCGGCAGAGGCTTATCATGGACAATATCCGTTCTAAAAAAATACGCTTCAGCTATCATCAGCAGCCTGTGTCTGCGCTCGAAGCGGTGCTTGCGCGCGGCGACAGGAGGGTCGGTAGGGTCATTTATACGGCTTGGAAAAAGGGCTGCACGCTCGACAGCTGGGACGAGCATTTTAAGCCGCGGCTGTGGGACGAAGCGTTTGAAGAGTGCGGCATAGACAAGAGCTTTTACGCCAACCGCAGAAGAGACTACGATGAGATAATGCCGTGGGAGCATCTGGACTATCTTGTGTCGAAAAAATTTCTTATCAGGGAAGATCAAAAGGCGCATAACGCCGAGACCACCCGAAGCTGCCGCGAGGGCTGTTCGGGCTGCGGCATAAGTCAAAAATACGGAGGTGTGTATTGTGGAGCAGCCAAAAAATCAGGATCTGCGGCCGATAAGGTATGATTATCGGCTTGTTTTTGAAAAAACGGGCAGAGCGCGTTATATTTCCCACCTCGATCTTATGAGGACGATGCAGCGGAGCATAAAGCGCGCGGGCTTGCCGATATGGTACACCCAAGGCTTCAACCCGCACGCCTATCTGATGTTCCCGCTCGCACTCCCGCTCGGCGCGGAAAGCGTGACGGAGATACTCGACGCGGCGTTTCTGGAGGATATCGCGTTTGAGGAAATGCTGAAGCGTCTAAACGCCGCTTCGCCGGAGGGGATATGTTTTTTAAAAGCCTACCGTCCGAAAATGAAGCACACCGAAATAGCCTCCGCCGAATACGAGCTGACGCTAAAAGCAAGCGGTATGGAGGAGCTTCGGGAGCGTTTTGACGAATTTGTAAATGCCGAAAGGGTAGAGATAAAAAAGCGGCTAAAGCCGAAAAGGGGCAGAGAAGCGGGCTTTAAGCTTATGGATATAAAGCCGTATGTGAAAATTTTAGAGGAAGCTCAAACGCCCGACGGCGGACTTTTCGTGCGGCTTACACTGCCCGCCGGGGGAGGCTTGAATCTGAACACCTCCGTTCTGACCGACGCGTTTTTTGAAGCGATCGGCGCAGAGCCGGAAGCAATTTATGTAAAACGCACAAAGATATTGTGTGAAAACGGGGAAGTTTTTACATAAACGTCAATTGAAAAATCATAAAAATTATGGTATAATATATAGGCGTTTGAAATGAGAAAACGCTTATGCCGTCGGTCGGGCTTCTTCCGACGGGGGTTAATGCACGCCGAAAAGGGCGGAACATTAAAGCGGACAGTCCTCTGGCGCGCCGAAAACGGCGGGCGAATGAATGTCTGAAAATTACAGGAGGTTTTAGAGAAATGGACGCATTGAAGCTTATAGCTCAGGACAGCATGAAAAAAGAAGTGCCTGTTATCAATGTCGGCGACGTTGTAAAGGTACACGTAAGGATCAAGGAGGGCGAGAACAAGCCCAGCAGGATCCAGATCTTTGAGGGAACGGTCATCGCCAAGAAGCACGGCGGTATCAGCGAGACCTTTACGGTAAGAAGAGTAGCTCACGGCTGCGGAATCGAGAGAGTTTTCCCGGTACATTCGCCCGCAGTTGAGAAGCTCGAGGTGGTAAGAGCCGGTAAGGTACGCCGCGCGAAGCTGTACTATCTGCGCAGCAGAGTCGGCAAGGCGGCAAAGGTCAAGGAAGCCATCAGGTAAAAAATTTTTCGCGGACGCTAATGAAAGCAACGGCTTTTTTAGCGTCTGTTTTTTTATTCGCGCCGCGGCAGCGGTCAAAAAGTAAATTTTTCGTTTCAGCGGGCAAAAATATCAAAAAAAGTATTGCAATTTGGCAAACGTTTTGATATAATAATAATGTATGATTTTTCAACCTGTTTAAAAAGAGGCGTAACAAAATGAGTAATGAAACAGATAAAAATGAGATCGAGGAGGAAAAGCAGGGTTTTGTCGGAGAGCTTCTCGACTGGCTGGAAGCGTTTATTTTCGCGGTCTTTATAGTTTTGCTTATATTCATATTCATATTCCGCTCGGTGGTGGTCGACGGCACGAGTATGCTGCCTACGCTTGAAAACGCGCAGCAGCTCATACTTGTCCACTTCAACTACAAGCCCAAGCGCGGCGATATTATCGTTGCGAACAGTCCCGGGCTTAACAAGACGATCATCAAGCGCTGTATCGGGGTCGCGGGGGACACCGTTATCATCGACTATTCGGACAGCTCGGTGACGGTGAACGGCGACAAGCTCGAGGAGACGTATTTGGGCGAACCAATGCAGCAGATAGAGATATTAGATCCCACATATCAGACTGCGCCGACGGTATACGAATATCATGTGCCGGAGGGTACGATATTTGCTATGGGCGACAACCGCAACGGTTCGCGGGACAGCCGTGCGGCAGATGTCGGTTTTATCAGTGAGGAAGATGTTTTAGGGCGTGCGGTATTCAGGTTCGCGCCGTTGGATAAGCTTGGGAAGCTAGAATAGCTTGCTCGCGCCGGCGCGCAAGAACCCCCGCCCGAAAACGCAAAGTAAAAACAGAGAGGAGTGAGAGTGTGCCGGAAACAACAAGAGTCCAATGGTTTCCCGGGCATATGGCAAAGACCCGGAGGATAATGCAGGCAAATCTGAGGCTTGTGGACGTGGTGGTGGAGATCACCGACGCGAGAATACCTTTTTCAAGCCGAAATCCCGAAATGGACAGGCTCGTCGGGAGCAAGCCGAGGATAATACTGCTAAATAAAGCTGACGCCGCAGACGAGACCGTTACCTCTCAGTGGATAGATCATTACAAAAGAAACGGCATTATTGCCGCCGCAGCCGACTGCCGCTCGGGCAAGGGACTGAATAAATTTAACGCGGCTCTCGAAGCCGTGACCGCCGATATGCGCGCTAATTGGGAAAGCCGCGGAATGAACGGACGAAGGGTGCGCATGATGGCGGCGGGGATACCTAACGTCGGGAAATCTTCGTTCATCAACCGCCTTGCGGGCGCAAAACGCGCTAAGGTCGAGGATCGTCCGGGCGTTACCCGCGGAAAGCAATGGGTGACTCTCGAGGACGGGAGCGAGCTGCTCGATATGCCGGGCGTGCTCGCGCCGAAATTTGAGGACAGCCTTGTCGGCGAAAGACTTGCCTTTACGGGAGCTGTGCGAGACGAGATACTCGATACCGAATACCTCGCCTGCAGATTTCTGGAGCTTATGGAGGCCGACTACCCGCAGAGCTTGGTCTCGCGCTACGGCGTTTCACTTGACGGCTTGCCGGAAAATATCGACGAGACGGCAGGCTGCCTGAGAGGCTTTGAGCTGCTTGAAAGAATAGGAAAAAAACGCGGATTTTTAATGTCGGGCGGCGTTATCGACACTCAGCGTGCCGCGAGCGCCGTGCTTGATGAATTCAGAGCCGGCAAGCTCGGCAGGATATCTCTGGAGAGACCGAAATGAACGAGAATGCACTTTATGAATTTGATAAACGGTTTTACGGCGAATATCCGCTGCTCTGCGGCATTGACGAAGCAGGCAGAGGTCCTCTTGCGGGCGACGTTTTCGCCGCCGCCGTGATATTTCCCCCCGACGCCGTTATCGACGGCATAAACGACAGCAAAAAACTGAGCGAAAAAAAGCGTGAGCAGCTTTTTGACGTTATAAAGCAAAAGGCTCTTTACTGGTCGATAGCGACGGCTTCGGTCGAGGAGATAGAGCAGATAAATATTCTTAACGCCGCAATGCTCGCTATGAAAAGAGCCGTGGAGGGCTTGGGCGTTACGCCGCAGCTCGCGCTTGCTGACGGAAACAAAACGCCTCAGCTCGGCTGCCCGGTAAGAGCGGTGGTAAAGGGCGATGCGAAAAGTCAGTCGATAGCGGCGGCTTCGATACTCGCAAAGGTCGCAAGAGACAGGTATATGCTGGAAACGGCAAAAAAATATCCGCAGTATTTGTTTGAAAAACACAAGGGCTACGGCACTAAGCTGCATTATGAAATGATAGACAGATACGGCGAGTGTGAGATACATCGGCATTCGTTTTTGAAAAAATATTACGCAAAGCGGGAAACAAGCGGTGAGTAAGCGTACACGCGGAAATATCGGCGAGGACGCGGCGGCGGAGTTTCTTGAAAGAAACGGCTATAAGATATTAAAACGCAATTACGCCGTGCACGGCGGAGAAATAGATATTATAGCGAAAAAGGACGATATACTGGCGTTCGTCGAGGTCAAGACCCGATCGGACGGCTTTATAGCAGACGGCGAATCGGCGGTCGATATCCGCAAAAAACGCCTTATCATGAAAACGGCGGGGATCTTCTACGATGCTTACAGTAAAGCTCACGGCGAAGCGTTTTGCAGGTTCGATGTGGTCTCGGTCGTTGTGGAAAATGAAAAAATAATAACGGCAAAATATTATCCGGGCGCGTTTGATAATTCAGACGTTTAACGCGCAAAATATATTCAGGAAAGGTGAAATGATCTATGTTTTACAAAAGTACCAGAAACAGCAGCGTCCGCGTGACGTCGGCTCAGGCGGTAGCGCAGGGCATATCGGAGGACGGAGGACTGTTCATTCCCGAGAGCATACCGCAGATAACTCCGCAGGAGCTTAAAGAATTCGGCTCTATGGATTACAGGCAGAGAGCTAAGGCGGTCTTTGCCAAATTCCTGACCGACTTTACCGAAGCCGAGATAGCCTATTGCGTAGACGGCGCGTATAATACCAAGGCGTTCGACAGCGACAGCATAGCCGAGACAGCGGAGCTTTTCGAGGGGGTATATATGCTCGAGCTGTGGCACGGACCTACCTGCGCGTTCAAGGATATGGCTTTGCAGATACTGCCCTATCTGCTTACGACCTCCGCTAAAAAGCTGCATTCCGATAAAAAGGTCGTGATACTCGTGGCGACCTCCGGCGACACCGGAAAGGCCGCGCTGGAGGGCTTTAAGGACGTTGAGGGAACGTCAATACTGGTGTTCTATCCGGTGGACGGCGTTTCGGCAATGCAGAAAAAACAGATGACCACTCAGGAGGGAAGCAACGTCGGCGTCTGCGCGATAGAGGGCAATTTTGACGACGCGCAAAACGGCGTAAAGGCTATCTTCACCGACAAGGAGGCTTTGGAAAAGCTGAACGCCGCAGGAATGATGTTCTCTTCCGCCAATTCCATAAACTGGGGCAGACTTGCGCCGCAGATAATTTACTATATCTCCACCTATGCGCAGCTTGCCGCCGAGGGCAAAATTTCCGAAGGAGAAAAGGTCAACATAGTCGTTCCCACCGGAAATTTCGGAAATATCCTCGCGGGATATTATGCAAAGCACATGGGCGTTCCGGTGAACAAGCTTATCTGCGCGTCCAACGCCAATAACGTTCTGACCGATTTTATAAAGACCGGCATATACGACCGCAACCGCGATTTCCACGCGACTATATCTCCGTCAATGGATATACTCATCTCCTCGAACCTTGAAAGACTTCTCTATATCTTAACGGACGGAAACGACGAGAAGATAAGAGAATGGTTCGGAAGGCTCGCCAAGGAGGGCAGATACGAGGTCGACGGCGACGTTAAGCGCAGGCTCAGTGAGGAATTTGAAGCGGGCTTCTGCGATGATGAGCAGACAAAGCAGACGATAAAGAGCATTTACGATAAATATTCCTACGTCTGCGACACGCATACGGCTGTAGCCGTAAAGGTATACGGCGACTATAAGGCGCGCACCGGCGACGAAACCAAAACGATAATAGCGTCCACCGCAAGCCCCTACAAATTCTCGGCTTCGGTGCTCTCAGCGATAGGAGAGGACGCGCAGGCGAGCGAATTTGAGCTTGTCGATAAGCTTGCGGAGGTATCTAAAATGCCGATACCGGCCTCGCTTGCCGCTTTAAAGGACAAGGATATAAGATTCAAGGACGTTATCGCCAAGGACGAAATGGCTTCCTACGTTCTTAAGACTCTCGGAGTTTAAGGCTTATATGTACGCTCACGTTCTCGGCGTGAGCGCCGTCGGAGGCAGACCTCCGACCATCGGCTTTCAGCCGTTAGTCCTTAGCCTTAAAGGTCTTGCACTGCGTTTCATCGCAGCAGTCGGGGGAATTGCAGGTGCAGCTTACATCAATTTTGTCGGCGGTGCATTCGCAGGCGTTCTTGTTGTGAACGCAGCTTTCAACATTGCAGTGAATGCCTCTTATAGCGTTTTCCATAATGCTTTTACCGTTCCTTTCTTAGTATCGCGGTATAAGTCCGCTATAGTATCATTCCCGAAAGGGGCGGGAAATATTCATAAAAAGGGAGCGTACGATGTCACTTTTTGTAATCGCAGATCTTCACCTGTCGTTCGGCGTATCCAAGCCGATGGATATTTTCAAGGGCTGGAAGGACTACACCGAGCGTTTGAAATACAATTGGCAGCTTCTGGTCTCAAAGGACGACACGGTGGTTATCCCCGGCGACGTTTCGTGGGGCATGGACTTAGATGAAGCGTATGAGGACATGAAATTTATAGATTCGCTCAACGGCAGGAAAATTATTTTAAAGGGCAATCACGATTACTGGTGGTCAACTGTCGGCAAGACGGAGAGGTATTTTAAAGAACACGGCATAACCTCTGTTTTTCTGCTCAACAACGACTGCTATGCGTATGAAGGCATCGTCATCTGCGGCACGCGCGGCTGGATAAGCGAAAACGGCGAGCCTGCGGACGCTAAAGTTCTTGCACGCGAGGCGGGACGGCTGGAAATGTCGCTTAAGGCAGGAGAAAAATTAGGCGGCGAACTTGTGGCGTTTATACATTACCCGCCCGTTTACCGAGAAGAACAAAACCTGCCCATAATCGAGGTGCTTAAGAGGTATAATGTAAAACGCTGTTATTACGCGCATCTTCACGGTATGTCGATAAGGGGCGCAGTAAACGGTATGTACGGCGGGATCGAGTATAGGCTTGTATCGGCTGACGCTCTGAAATTCGACCCGCTGAAGATTGAAGAAAGCAATCC
>CANQCJ010000014.1 GCA_947589205.1 uncultured Ruminococcus sp.
CGGAGACTAAGTTTGCGGACGGTATAAAGAAAACTATCAAATGGTATCTCGAAAATCGCGAGTGGTGGGAAGAAATTATCTCCGGGGAGTATATGGATTACTACGAAAAAATGTACGGAAACAGGTAATGACGTTTTTGATCACTAATAAACAACGGCTGTAGATAAGAGAAAATCCTCTCCTATCTACAGCCGTGTTTTATATCTCTGCCGTTTCAAATCTGCACTCATGCACCTTACTTTTCTTATCATAATTAATCCCGACAAAAAGCGCCGTTCCCTCATAATCTTTCAGGCATTTCACATACCCCTTGTCATGTATCTGCTCCAAAGCGATACCGGCGTTTTTGTCCCATTTCAATTCAATTATCATTGCAGGATTTTTGTTTCCTTTTCTCGGCACAAACACCAGATCGGCAAAACCCTCTCCGCCTTGCAATTCTCTATAAACCGCGTAGGTATCCTGCGCCGAATAATACGCTAAAGTCAATACACAGGCAAGCGAATTCTCGTCGTTGTATTGTATCACGGAGACATTATCGCTGTGCACCTCCGCGATCATTTCCGCAACCTTTTGAGCATTCTGCGCCAGCGTATATTTCAGCAATTTATCCGACTGCTCGATCGCCTGCGTAACCTTTTTATATTCGATCGTATCGGAAATTGAATTTATAAATTCCTGCCGAACCTCAAAATTAGGGATCCAAGCAGTTTTTGTATCAAAATCGTAAGTTAGATAACCGAGGTGAATAAGCAGAGTCAAAACGTCGTCCGCACTCTCAAAAGTACACATATCGTTTTGGAATTTCTTCGTGTTGACCGAAATATGTTCCCCGCCGATCATCTGAATAATTTTGTCGCGAAGACCGTTTTCGTTGCGGCGAATATAAACTTTCAAAGCCTCATAGGATTCCGTCTGCGACCAGTAATTATCAAACACTTTTTTCATAATGACAGATACAACAGAGCGCGGATTGTATGTGGGTACTCCGTTGACATTGTAGCCGTCATACCATTTCTTAACTTCGTCAATGGGAACATTACGCTCAGTACACAGGTCTGCGACCTCCGATTCGGTGAAGCCTGTAAATTCCGCAAGCTCGTATTGATTCGACATTGAATATTCGTCAAACATATTAAGCGCAGAATGTTCGCCGTATTTTTTTATCGGCAAAATTCCGGTCATGTAAACAAGAGCCACATAAGGCTGATTTTTAAACAAGTCCCGCAGGAAATCCAAATATACTTTCTGCGAGGTTTTATCTTCTTTATAAATGCGGAAAATGCAGTCCCATTCGTCAATTATGAAGATAAATTTTTCACCCATTTCGCTGTGAAGGTCCTCCAAAACCGTGATAAGGCTTGTTTCGTCCGGGTCAACGGAGGAGAAAGTTCGCCGCATTTCTTTCAAAATACGCTTTTGCATAAATTCGAGCAAATCTTGAATACTTTTTGTGCGGCTTAAAAATTTTTGAATATCCACGTGAATTACGTTATATTGATTCAAGTGCTTTTTATAATCCGGAGCTTTGGAAATTTTAAAATGTGAAAACAATTCATCGGAATTGCAGCCCTTGCTGTAATATGCCGCGAGCATATTTTCCGCGATAGATTTTCCAAAACGGCGCGGGCGGCTGACACAGATGTGCTTTTGCGATGTGCCGAGAATGCTGTTTGTAAAAGCGATCAGCATGGTTTTGTCGATATAAATTTCGGAATTTACAGCCTCCGCAAACAAATCGTTTCCGGGATTAAGATAGATACCCATAACGTTTCACTCCTTTCACGCAGTCATATTATATAGATCACAATTCCGCCAAACCTGATTACTCCGGCATATTCTAAATGTTAGGCATCAGCGGAAGTGTTTGTCTTGCCATGTCGAGCTTGAATGACGTGAGCCTTTAGGAGACCCTCTGCACTGTCACTTTTGATCACGCAAGCTACGCAGCAGACCTGCTATAATTATATGCTCCTACTAATTCTTTCTGAAATCGGCAGAAGTCTGAGCCGTACACCCGTTAAGGCGGTCGACCAATATAATTATATCACGTTTCGCAGTATAAATCAAGATGATTCAGACAAAAATTCTCGCTTTCTTTACTTTTTGGCGCATTATATCGGGTAATTGTCCGATTCTTGTGCGCATCGCTCAAAATATTCCTATAATGCGGTCCTGCTGTTACGCAGAAGCTAGGTGACATAGAACAAGTCTGATTCAGCATTCCTTATGATCTAAATTTCAATAAAACAATAAAAGCTCGTGAGATACTGTTTTTATATTTTAAGCTTGCATATTTTGTTGTTTTTTGTTATAATAAAAGCATTGAATTTATTATAACATACAACAGAAAAGGAATTATGACTATGAACAGTTACATTGAATTGACCGCAAGATACGTTCCCATAACCGCGTATCCGGCTTCTCAAAGCGATACATATTCGGAGATACCTCCTTGTGAAGCGCTTCGCCCGTACATACGCTGTTTCTGGGGAACGGCTGAACCGATTTGCAATAGTGTTACAGACAGCGCTCCTACCCTTGTTATTCCCGACACCTGCATGGATATTATTTTCAATATCAACTATACAAAAAATACATTAGACAGCGGATTTTGTACTATAGATGAAATCGGATATTATTCACAGGCTGCCGGTACGTCTGAGTACTCGATTTTTGCTGTAAGATTTTATGCGTGGTCCGCTTCACTTTTTGCGGATAATTCTTTTTCGGGCAGCAAAAACAAGCGCTTCGATACAGACGAGTTTTTCAGCGGATCTAAGGCGGAGATCATTCCTATACTTATGAAAGTGACATCATTGCAGGAACGCTCCGAATTTCTAAGCGGATATCTTTTGAAAAGACTTAACACAAACCGCTTTAACAGCAATATGATGAATGCCGTTTATGACATTATAACTACAAGAGGTACTATTACTTCGGCAGAGCTTGCCTCAAAAAATGCAATTTCCCAAAGACAGCTTGAACGCATTTTTAATGAGAATATGGGTATTTCTCCAAAAAGCTTTTCATCACTTATACGCTATCAAATGCTGTGGCAGGAGATGTATTCAAAAGGCGGAAATATTCTCGATATGACGGAAAAATACGGCTATTATGACCAGGCACATCTGCTTAATGATTTCCGTAAAAGGCATACCATGACGCCAAATCAAGCTATACGATATGCGCGGAAATAATGTCGGATTTTTACAATACAAGCTGTAAAATAAGCAGTATAATATAATCAGCCGAACGGCAAATTATATTAGAGGTGATCTTAATGAAAAAAGATTTTTTTAACCGTCCCGATACCATTGACGAAAGCGAGCTTTACGGATTTTCATGGATAGAAACCGTGCTTGCTATCCCGTCACCGCTGGTGTGTGTAACAAGCTATAAGGAAAACGGTCTGCCGAATGCTACAATGCAGTCGTGGTGCGAGTTTGACGGAAACGAGGGATTTCATGTACTGTTTTCGGCGGTGAACAAGCATACACATATGTTTTCAAGCATTATGAAAACCAAACAGTTTGCTGTGAATTTTCCGAGTGCAGATGTATTTATGAAATGTATGTCAACTATTGAAAACAACGACTATGACAAGGACGAGATAACCGCCTCGGGACTTACTGCTCTTCCTGCAGCAAAGATCAATGCTCCGATTATCAAAGAGTGTTTTCTAAATCTCGAATGTGAGCTTGAATGGGCAAAGGAGCTGTCGGAGGTCGGCGAGCATTATGTTTTCTGTGCAAAAATAATTGGATTTCACATGGACGAAGAACATTATAATGCCGATAAGCTCGGACGCTACGGTGAAACGGGGTATCTGTACAATATCCACAGACCGACCGATCCCGATACCGGCAGGGTGTCGGAAACGCAGGTGGGTGTTATACATAAATTGGGGACTTATGATAGGCTGTAAATTATAATATTGCAAAGCACAGGTCGTCATAAGCAGATCTTCGATGATGACCCGTGCTTCTGATAATATGTGTTCATTTGTAAAATATATTACGGTATGTTCTATTCGATTTATTTGTTTTATCAATGTTCCGTTTCCAAAGTGCGCAGCTCAAGCAATATGCTGCACGGATAGCAAAGAAAAATCCGTGCCTAAGAAAGCTAAGGATCGTGACAAGGATAAGAAGAAACCGGCATTTGAATAAGGGACTTTGGACCCGGTGGGTTCAAGATTTGAGCGGAGGCGTTTGATCCTCCGCTTTTCTGTTTTTATCCCCTTACAATACAAAAAAGAAACAGGCTGTATAATATATTTATAATGAAGTGACGAGTTAAAATTACAGCTTAAAGCAAGGACACAAAATCCCCCCAAACGAACTGCTGTAAACAGATGTGATAAAATAATAATAGAAAATATAAGGAGTGATCGAGATGAAACAAAAAAATATTTGTGCAATTCCACCAAAATATGCAGTTTTCACTTGATATTTATGTTAAAATGCAATCAATTATTTAAGATAGGTGATATATATGTATGAGGGTACGATAACCAGAAGAATGAAATCTACAAAAAGCAGCGTTTATAAAAATCTGCTTACCCGCAGCGATTTTGATTCTAAAATTGCAAAGTTAGATATAGCACAGTCTTCGCAGGATCTTCGTTGATGCCTATAAACGCTCTGCCGAGCTTTCCGAGCGCGATCAAAGGTCTGTTATCCGCCTGATGGATTCGCTGAATGAGAAATTCTATCCTATTATAGCAAGTCAACAATATCGGGAATATAGTAAGTGTGCTGCTAAGTATTATCAAATCTTAATGGCGTATTTTACTAATGTGTATGTTGATTTAATGTTTAAATAATAAAAAAGATGGTCAAGTACTGCATACCGATTTGCTTTCACACCTGATGACAGTTTATACTTTATTGATCGGGAGCTTGCAATGGGGAGGTTTTTGGCTTGCACCTACTTCAGTGACTACGATTTTATTCTCCAAAAGAAACGGAAAAATTGTTGTTCCGCGTTATATCGCATTAGGTGATACTTCTCATTTGTACAGGAACGAACTGTCAATTAATTCCGGAGGATTAAAAGGCAATTTTATATAGATCAACAATATAGCTATTCATATACGTTTGCCAAACCTTTAAAACAGTATATAATAACGGCGCTTTTGGAAGAAAATAAAGAAAGTGCCGTTTTTTATTTTCCCTCCCCCTTAAAAGTCCGATCATATTATATGATATGATATATACAGCAAAGAGATGCTGCACCCAATAAAATATTGAAGGAGCAGTACACTTGGTATCTGAGGTCAATGTCATAATGGATATTGTCAATATATCAACTTAAAAAAACTAATAAGCATATTGACCGTGATCTTAATATGCTGCTGTTAATAATAGGGATACTTGTCATTAATATTTTTTATTTTTTAATAAGATAACAAATAAAAATAAATTATTAAAGGAAATGGAGATATTTAAAGTCCGGGAACGTTATCAGCAGCAATTTATTGACAATGCAAATATGCAGTATGATTCCATTTGTAAAATAAGGCTTGATATCAAAAATCAACTGTCCGCTGACAACTATAGTAGATATTATGATTTTGATATGTCAAAATATTATGGTTCTTTAGGATTTTCATGCGCTCTGATCTGCCTTTTAGCCTGCTTTAATTTTATATCGATATATTCTTTCGACCGTAATCAATGAATACAGAATTTCAGAATATGCGGTGCAACTCGCTTAAATTAACTATCGAATTTGCAAAAGAAATTTTCGCTTTGAGCTTTCCTGTGCTGGTGATCGGAGATGATCACATTTTGCAGCTTGCGTCCGCCTTACCTTTAATAATTATTTCGCTGATACCGATATTTTATGTGTTATTTGCTAATTACGTAGAATTAAAATAGTGTCTGTTTAATTTAAAGATACTGATGAATCCAATCAGGCATATTAGTATCCATCGTTTTCCCACGATTCAACTTCGCTCTCGTCGATTTCTAAACTGTCCATATCGTCATGCAGCTCGCAGTCGGCTTCTTCGCATATTTTCCTTATAGCTTCCTGAGCCGCTTTGGAACGTTCTGCAACCGCCTGTTTCTTAGCTTTGTTCCTTTTAATGAAAGGTTCGATAAATTTGTATGTTCCTAACGCAACAACCGTAATAACAACTGTTGTAATACCAACACCCTCAAGCAAGCCACGCTCATGACCTTCCTGATAGCCTTCATTATGAATATCATCAATAAATTTATCAACACCACCGTGTTCTTTTGCTTGCTTTGTCAAATTTGCATAATTGCCTTTTTCATTTGCGTTCCACGCCATAGATAATTTCTCCTTTCAGTCAATATAATTAAACAGCCTGTCAGCCGTATCCGGACCTTTACCGTTCTTTTGTGTTGATTGTTTGCTGCCTACAAACGAATTAGCAGATGTTCTTATTGCAAATATCTTATAACCTCGTAATATATCGATCGCTTTTTCCTGAATGACATTGGTTACAATAACGATCTCTATATCAGGTTTGCTTTGCTTCAGCTTACTTATCATATCAAGGACAGACTTTCCCGTGTTGATCACGCTGTCAACAATAACAGCTATCCCTTGCTGTATATCGGGCAGTTTGTCGCTTTTAGGATCGCAGCTGTAGAAAGTACCGCCAAAGCCCGTATATACGCCGTCACCAAAGAATCGTCCGCCGCGTTCAAGTATGATGACAGCGGCATCAATATTGGGGATAAAGCCCTGCATGACCTCACCAAGTTTTCTTCCAAGCCTGATATGTGCAGCCGCAAGCCTTGCGCCGTTTACCCCCGAATCAGATTTGCAGATCGCAATATCAGCTGATATATCGCCGTCATTATCAGCATATATGTATGGAGATCTATCATATATAAGATCTATTCCCGAGGTATCGGTATCTCTCAAAGAACGGCTAAGGTATTTGCCAATATAGAGATAGCCTTGATCTGCTTGTTTCAGCATATAAAGATCATTCCTGCTGTCACCATATGCTGTGACAGTATAGCCTTTATCTTGCAGCAGATTGACTGCAAAATACTTAGTATCTGCTGAGATAAGCGTATCTGCTATCACATTTTTCAGTCCAAACCGAACAGATAATTTATCCCACAATTTTGTTATGCCCGATGAAAGAATTATATAATTTTTACCGGATATTCTGCTATATATCTCTTTATTGAGCGTTATTTCCGACAGCTTTGATATGTCATAAGCAATATTTTTTATTTCCATATTAAATTGCAGTGACTGATACCCTGTGTAAAAGCTTCCGTCAAAAGCATGAGTAATATAATTGTTTGTGCAAGCTCTGAACGAGTCCTGTTCTATGATAGTTTTATCGCCGTCACAAATATGTATCTCGCAGGGATAAGGATATATTTTAATTATCTTGTCTGCAATATGTTCCGCAATATTATATGAACCGTATCCTTTTTCAATATTGTCAATAAAATTCTGCAAATCTGATGATGTCAGATCATGGACTGCATAAAAATCTTTGCTGCGTTTATGACATTCGGTTCTCAGGCTTTCAAGCTCAAAACTTTGCCATTTTCTGATTTGTTCAACAGAAATTTCGGCAAAGCTTTTGTTTTTAACAGAATTTTTCAGCCGTTCTTTGATGATCTCCGGTTCGCAGTAAAGATAGATAAACACATCATAAAGCTCACCATCGGCTTCGGTAAAAACCACTTCATCAAGGAAAGAATAGTGACCGTCCGAAATAAAGCTGTCCGTTCTCGCTTTGAGCTGTTCGCAATATCTAATACGTAGAGCATTTTTTTCAGTATCTGGAAGAGACGAAAATTTTCCCGATGCCATTTTATTAAGCTCTGTGCTGCCGTGTACAACGTTTATTTTCAAATCGTCTAACAATGTTGTTTTTCCGGAACACGGCAAGCCGTACAACGCATACTTCATTTGTTATCACTTCCTTGAAAATCAGCTGATATTATTGTCATATCAAGTTCTCCTTTAAATATTGAAAACTGTTTTTTATCTGTTTATATTATAATTTATATTTTAAATCGTATATAAAAATAGATTCCAAAAGCATTACAAGCATTGCGTTTCTTTAAAGCAGGTACTCCTATCAAACATAGGAATATCAGGCTTTATACGGTCAATAGGCGTATCTGCTTTTGCTATCGGCGGCAAATCTACACAGTTACCGCATAAATAGATGTTTCCGTTAGCATAGAAGATGTTGTTTATTCCCGCACCGCACATACCGCCATACATCGTACAATCATATTTGCCTATCCTAACATTAACTCTGCTCTTGGCCCTATCAAGAAAACTGTGGAATTCGTCTAAGCATATACCGTATTTACCGATCATTCGTGAGAATGTTATCCTATTGCCGAACTGTTTAAAGAAAGCGATAGTGTCCTCCGCCTTATCAAGTACATCTCTGCCAACAGTGCAATTCATCGAAGGATAACAGGCGTTTACCGCATGATACAGCTCAATAGCGTTCATGACTTTTGAATGTGTATTGCACCTTAATTTGTTATGTATCTCAGCCATTCCGTCTATTGAAAAACCAACATTGACCTTGTGTTTTTTGAAATAATCAAGCATTTCTTTATTGATAAGCGTTCCATTTGTTATTGTATAGGCGGCTATCCTGTCGGCTAAAAGATAATCGCTTATATACTCAATATATCCTCGCAGAGATCCATAGTCGAGCAGCGGCTCGCCGTTGCCTACAAAACCGAGCTTAAATGTTTCAATATCATACTTGTCAATGTGACTTTTTATATTGTCGAGTATCGTATACACGTTCATTTCTGCTTCGGAAAGGCAGACTGCTTTTTCGGGCGTGTGAAAGTGGCAGTATGTGCAGTTTAAGTTACAGCGGTTGTTGATGCTTATACAGGCTCTGGTTATCATCTGAAACTCCTCTTTTTTTTGGATCTGTTTCTATCTTTCATACGTCCCAGTTCAAGGTACTCGTTATACCTATCTTCATAAGTCTTATCATCAATGTCAACGATTTTTTATCAGCTCCTGCTTCCAGTAATATATCACGACATTTACGATAACCATTTGCGCAAGCCTTGATCAGTGCTGTAAACCCATTAGCATCCTGTTGGTTGATGCTTGTACGCTTGTCATTGCAGAGAGCCTTAACAAATTCGATCCTTCCATCCCACGCAGCAACCATTAACGGCATATTGCCTTCGTTCTTTTCACGTTGCCTTAGCTTACCCGCATCATAAGGATTTCTGCTGCCGACATTCGGATCTGCATGACATTCTTTTAAAAGGAAAATAAAAATTTCATATTCATTCATCTGAATTGCATGGGTCAGTGGCGGAAAATACCTATGATAACAATCTCTTTTATCAACATCAGCCCCATTGTCTATAAGCCATTTGATCTTGGCTTTGCGTTGTTCAAAACTATGGCTTTGATTTCTAATTGCAGATATGATAAGGGTATTTCCGTCAGGCAGGAAAGCATTGATCTCATATTTGTCTGGAGCGGCTAAATCAGAGTAATCATCTGCATAATAATTATCAAGTTCGACAAGCCCCTTCATATTAACAAGTTTCTGTTTTGTTATCATATACTCTCTTAGGCGTAAGGCGGTAACAGCTTCATCGCCTTTTAGAAAAGCGGAATAGTCGGCATCATCGGTAATGATCTGGACTTCGCACCCGTATTTTTCTGCCGCTGTTTTTGCAACCGCAATTATCTGCTCGTCGTTTACGATAGATTTATCACCATTATAGTTCATTTCGATAACTCTATCACCATAACCGATACCTTTGATGATCTCCCTAGCGTTCTTTTCGAGTTTTCCGGAGCTTGAGTTTTTGATCCCGGACAGTTCTCTGATCACAACGTCAGGAATAACAACAATATTGTATTCCTCGCCAAGTTCATCTATTAACTGAGGATTTTTTAATAAAGCAGAGGTATCAGGAACAGCTATTTTATCTCCACGAAGGAATTGCTCTGTCTGCTTTTCTGAGTATCCAAAGACAGCACAATATGCCTTTGCCCACTTGACAATGGTTTTTTCTCCTGCCGAACCACTTTCAGATCTTGAAAGTGTTGATTTGTTATCCACACGATATTCCTCTTTACCGCTTGCAGTAAGCAGTTCTCTCATGGATTCAAGACTTTTAATTCCGTTTTTTTCACGAAGCTGTTTCATTCTTCCGCCTAAAAACTTCATTTCTCTATTTGTCACGGCAAAGTCCTCCTTCAAAGAATTTGATATTGGTTATCCTGTGACTATATTTTAACACGTCGTTGCGTAAATGTCAATAATTTTTAAAAAAATGCAACGATAATCTAAAAATTGCAACAAACCGATTTTTTTCTTAAAAAATGCAATATTTTGACGGTATATGCAACAATTTATTATTCACACTTTTCATCAATAATATTATCGAATCAAGGCTATGCCTTCCGTACACGGTCACGGAGGACATAGCCCTTTGTTTATGTTGTCGTAGTATTAGTCATGAATTTCCTGCATCATAACCGTCCAGTTATTGAAGCCGAGATTGCTCAATTTACAGTGTAAAACCAATCGTCCAAACCTTACTAAATAATTGTTGCTAAGGCATTGTTAAACGGTATGCCGCAAGCTATTACAGCGGAACAGGGCAGACGGTCAGGATAACGGAGATGAAAGGGATGGTAATTTTGAACCTGTATCCTAAGTGATCAGCTTTTAGAAATAAAAAACCGCTCTGATTTGAACAGAACGGCTGAATATTTTTCGTAAATTTCCGCCATTAACGAAAACTTACATTTGTTACATTTCACCAAATAAGCGACAAATTTATTATCAATATTATACCATATCGTCAGAGAAAAGTCAATACATCTACATTAAATTCTGTAATTTTGTAAAATACAACTACTTTCAACAATATTTTTTAGCAAATTTATACATAATAAGCCGTCAGTTTTCTTGTCATACATAGAGCAAATGTTTGCCTTTTTGGTATAATTAAGAAAAGCAAACACATGAAAGGAAGTATTCAGAATGAGTAAAAAAGGATTAAACATCTATAGACGCAAGGACGGCAGATACGAGGGTCGCTATCAGGACGGTTTTAAATCTGACGGAAAGGCAAAATACCGTTCGATCTATGGCAAAACCTACACGGAGGTAAAGGAAAAGCTTCTGAAAATCAAAGCAAAAGTCATCACTCATACCGCAGAGAGCGGTTTGACGGTCAAAGAACTTTTTTTAGAATGGCTTTCCGCCAAGCAAACGCAGACAAAGGCTTCGACCTATGCCAACTATGCGTTCAAGGCTGAAAAACATCTTATCCCTGCTTTCGGCGGCTTGAAAATTGAAAGTTTGTCGCCAAACAAAGTTTATGATTTCATTATGGAAAAACGCAGTAAAGGGCTGTCTAACAAATATATTTCCGATCTCATCATCGTTCTCAAAAATATGACAAGATATGCGGCAAAGGTACACCATTGTATCAACCCGATTGCCGATGTAGAACTGCCAAAGAAAGAAAAACACGAGCTTGAACTTTACAACAAAAATGAGCAAAACCGCTTGAAAACGGCTCTGCTCACTAATATGGATCTGACCAAGTTTTCTATTTTTCTTGCATTTTATACGGGCATTCGTGTAGGAGAGCTTTGCAGTTTAAAGTGGTCGGATATTGACCTGAATGCTAAAACTATTCGCATTGAGCGAATTGTACAGCGTATTCGCATTAGTGATAGGGCAAAGAAAACGCAGCTTATTATTTCCTCTCCCAAAAGCAAAACTTCAAAACGAATTATCCCGATCCCCGAATTTCTTATCAAAATTATTAAAGCATTTGAGCCGTCAAATCCTGATAAATTCGTAGTTACCGGCAACTCAAAGCTGCCGGATCCGAGGACTATGCAGTATCGTTTCAAATCTTTGCTTAAAAAAATCGGTTTGAGGAAAATCAATTTTCATTCTCTGCGTCATCTCTACCCAACAAAAAGAACCGCACTAACCAATTATCTCACATTCGTCTATAATAACGGGACTTAACTGGCTTTTGCCTCTCTTAGTGTAGTGTTTGTGGTATGTTAGTCTGAATCCAAATGGAACGCAGGTCAGATAGACCTCAAGCACCTTGTTTTCGTATGTGACAGCTTTTTTCAAAAGTGCTTTGTATATCTCCTTGCTGTCGGTGTCCATCTGCGATGTCTTATTGATCTGTTCTATAAAACTCCTTATGCTTTCAAGCTGTTGACTGTGCAGCTCGTCCACATTTTTGCTTCTTGAAATTTTTTCTGTTATATCGGCTATCTCTTTGTCATATCTTGCGACCTGTTTTTTTAGGTCGTCTTTTGAAATGATACCTTCAAGCATCAGGTCAACCGCATCCTGCTTTTTTTCGGAAAGCTTAGTGATCTTGCTTTCAAGCTCCGTTGTATCGGCTTCTGCCGATTCCATTTGAAGCTCACGGATCTCCTGCATAAGCTGTTCAATAATTATTTCCCGTCTGCTGCTGATATGCTCCATTATATATTTCATACAGGAGATCAGAACATTTTCCGATAAGAAATTATTATCGCAGCCGACCTCCTTGCCGTTAAAACCGATAAACTTTTCGGTTCCGTAATTAGCTCGGTTGGAACATCTTAAAAACGGATTCTCTATCTGGCGGCTGCCCATTTTTGAGAATGATGTGCCGCATTTGCCGCAGTATACCTTGTTGCTGAACCAGTAGGTGTTGGAGTGCCTTTTTCCCTCTCGTGATTTCCGACCTCTCTCGTCTATTATCCTTTGAGCTTCATCAAAGAGTTCCTTTGACACAATGCCCTCATGATGATTCTCGATACTTATAATAGGAGTATCGGGATTTTCATTTGTATTAACTACAAGCTTTTTTGAAAGGAAGTCCGTAGAGCATTGCTTCCACTGTGTCAGATCTCCGCAATATTTTTCGTTGCGCAGTATCCGTATAATAGAATCCTGTCTCCACTTGCCGCCCTTTGCAGTCTGATAGCCTTCACGATTGAGGTTTCTTGCAATAGTCGATCCGCCTACGCCTTCGTTTACATACTCGTGAAATATTCTGCGAACAATCTCGGCTTCTTCGGGAATTATCTCCAACTCTCCATCTTTAATGTAAAATCCATAGATATGACTGTAACCAAAAACAAAGCCTTTCTCCATTTTACGGCGCATACCCCACTTTACTCTCTCGGACGTTTTTCGGCTTTCCTCTTGGGCCAAGCTCGCCATGATCGTCAGACGGAGTTCGCCGTCCTTATCGTTGGTGTCGATGCCGTCATTCATGAAAATAACGTTTATTTTCAAATCCTTCAGATGTCTGGTATAGTTGAGCGTATCAACTGTGTTTCGTGCGAAACGGCTGACCTCTTTGGTAAGTATGGTATCAATTTTACCTTTCTCGCAGTCGGCAATCATTTTGTTGAATCCGTCTCTCTTTTTTGTAGATGTTCCGGTGATGCCTTCGTCATAATAGACCTCTACGAGATTCCATTCATCATGACTGCTTATGAACTCGGTAAAATATGCTCTCTGTGCCGACAAAGAGTGTAATTGATCCTCTTGATCAGTACTGACACGTGCGTAAGCTGCTACTCTTTTCTTGTTTTCCTTATTTTTATACATTGTACCTCCTTCCCCCATTATTGGGGATAAATCCCCTGCACTATATTTAGTTTACCACTTTACCAGCTAAAAGTCAATAGACTGTTACGTCATTTTACAGAATAGTAAGAATGAGTGTAAAATAGGCTATTTACAGCGCAGGGGCAACCCTCAATATTCCTTTCCTATGTTCTTATGTTCTTATGCGGCAGGATTTTTCCTGCCCTGTCTTTCTATAAGCTTCGCAAGCTGCTCATCGGTGAGCAGTCCCTGCTTATGCAGCTCTTTATAATACCCGATCTTAACAGCCTTGACGAAATCGTCCATGTATTCTGCGGGTATCTCTATCTTGTTGTTCTCTTGTTCTGTTCCTGTTGTCTCTAAAATCTTACTCAAATTGATCCTTTCATAAAAATATTGCGGGCAAGGCTGATTTAATACATTTATGACGATCATTTATCAGGCAAACCACAGCGCAGGCGAAGTCGCTGCGGAAAATCAGCCTGTCCGTTAAACTAATTGCTTACATTTGCATATTCAATTTTTATAAGATATTCAGTTGTAAATATTCTGTTGTAAGATATTCAATTGCAGCAATTAATTTGAGTGCAGGCGGCAAGTCTGCACAATCATGTTTTTATGTTTCGGAATCCTCTGAGTCATTATCCTCGGGCATACGGTCAAGCTCCTCCGGATTTGTCATGTAGTAATCATCATCGTTTTCGCTTTCCAAAGATTCTTCCATGACTGCTTCACTTTCCGAAACAGCCGAATCTTCGTCAGCAATATCGTCACTATCCGAGTCATCCGGATCATTATTCGCTTTGGCAGCCTTTATGCTGTCAGAGAAAAGTTTCTTATGACCCTCTTTCAGCTTCTCAAAACGAGCAGCATCCTCGGCTTCTATCTTTTTGATGCGTTCTTCCTCAAGACGTTTGAGCGTAACGACAGCACCCTTGTTACGGTCAGCGTCCATGATTTTCTTGAACCAATCTTCCAGTTCCTTCTCCGAAATATTCATTCCGAAGTAAGGCATAGCAATCTCAAACAGCTTGTCCTTCAAGCCGTCAGTCCTCTTTTTCTCACGTCGTGCCAGCTCGTCAAGTGTCTCCTGAAGCCTTTTGCGTGTGTCCTTCATGCTGAGATCGTTCTTCTCGAGTTTGCGCAGACACAGGTCACGTCTGTTCTTTAAATCCTCTGTTTTTATCTTTCTTGGCATATAGTTTCCTTTCATAATTCATAGTTATAGTTTTGTTGTCATCAGGCTGTTCCTCTGTATATTTCGGAACAGCAGATATTAGTGCATAATAATCACCTCAAAAAATGATTCAACCTTACCGTCTATGTTTTTTCTTAGGCGGTGTTTTGTTCTGCTCGGGCGGTTTTCGCTCCGGCGGATAAATGTCGATGTTGCGCACAGCGAATATAATACGCTCATAATCATCGGCACGGCATTCATAAACTCTGCGCTTTGAAACGTCCTTTGCTGTGCTTGCTGAGTTCTTCATTTTCGCCGCAAACTTTCGAGCGTCCTCAACTTTATGAATACCCTCTATCCGCATGACCGCAAGCGCCCGTATCAGCCTTTCGACCTCATACGGCTCAACACTCATCGTCCGCAGCTTTACAATTTTATCCCAAATCTGCTTTTCAAGATGATACATCGGCGGATTGGTGAGAGTGTCGAGTTCTTCTAAAATGATTTTCCTCTGATTTGAAATCATCTTATTCCATTCATCTTGCGTGATATTATCCTTAGCCTCACGCACAAGCCTATCGACATAACTCTCACCGCTGTTAAGAAGATAATACTCGTCAACGATTTCCTTGTACTTGCGAACCTCCCCGCCGGATGACGATAGCTGTTCGTTTAACTCGGCAAGCTCGGACTGATACTTTTCAAGCTGTTCTGATAGTGCGGAAATATCGTCCTTGCTATTGAAGCCGTGTTCCTTTACGATGGCAACAGCAACCTTGTCCTGCTCCTTCTTCGGAAATCTTCTCTGTATGATACCCATGTCATCAAAATAATGGTTAGCACTCTTGATCTCCGATACGAGCGTGGTGATTCTTTCTTTCAGCTCTTGCAATTGTTGCAGAATGGTGGCATACTTTGTCTCTTCTGAACTCAACTTGTCCTCGGCTTCGTGAATATTTGTGATTTTCTCCTGTACAAGAATTTCATATAGCCGCATGAATCTTCCGCAGGTGTTTTCGATAGGCGAAGTGTTCTTGTATGCGCCTGCTTTGACCTTGATGCTGGTAGTGATCGTGTAGAATGGCATAACAAAAACTTCAAAGGCTTTCTTCTTATGTTCCGCTATACGCTTTTCAATCCGTTCGAGCGTGTAATTATCACCCAACGTTTTTAGCCTGACATTCTTCTGCTGCCCGGGAGCCTTGACGCAAATATTTTTTCCGTCCTTGAACGTGTAGCCTTCCTGCTCCATGCGATTTCTGAGATCATCAAAGCTGTCGGCAACGGCTATCAGTTCGTCAATACGGTCTCTGATCTGCTGTTTCCACGATGTGCCGTGCTTAAGATTTATCCATTCGTGATACCCGCTGATTATAGGTTGACGGACATAGTTCTCCCTGTCGAAAGGTTTGATACCGTACCTTTGACAGATTTCGTCCGACAGCCTCTTTATCTTTTTGAGCGAAGCCTTGTTTGAGTAAAAGTGCCTGCCTTTGAGGTCATAGACGTTAAGCATAATGTGGTTATGTACCTTGCCCATATCGTCATGCGTTGCGATGACCGCCTGCACATCTTCTCCGAACATCTCACGCACTAAATCCAAACCGATTTTCTGCGCAGTATCAATAGTGATGTTATCCTTTGGGTCGAAAGACTGAATATAGTGAATCAGCTTAACTTTCGCATACCCTTTCTTCGGCATTGGCTCGTTAAACGTGCGCCCGGCGTAATACTCGTAGATCTGCTTCATGTCAAGATAAGCGTTCCGAGCGTCGGGCATACAATTTACCGACATGATATTCAGACCGCCCTGTGTTTTGGCAGGGTCGCAGATATATCTCAGGCTGCGGTTCGGCGTAACATGGATATTTTTTGTTTTAATAAAAGGCAAAGGTGGGCGTACTCCTCTCTCATTCGTTCATAGTCCTCGGCGTAGATGTTGTTGATGGTGTTCGCCTTTCGTGCAAGCTGATTCAGATTATTTCCTATCAAACTTAACTGACGGGACAATTCTGTAAAACCGAAAAACTCCTGCGGTACAGAACCACCACTTAGCGACATCTTAACAATGTACCTTGTTGTAGATAGATTCATTCGCTCGGCGTTACGCTTTACAACCTCCCATTCATCGTCCTTGAAAAGAACTTCCTTTCTCTGTCCCTTGCGCTTGTACTTCATCTTTTGCTTTTGTTCCTGATCTTTCAATAAGCGTTCCTCCTTCGTTTTCAGTGGTCTGGGTGCTCCCAGCGAGCCGCTGTTCGTGAGCTGCCGCAAGGCAGATTGCGCCGTCCGACAGCGTTCGGGCGGAACAGCGGGAATCTGTACGTACAGATTCTATGGCTCGCTAGTCGTAGTTGAAAATTTACCGTTTATCAATCATTATACTTAGCCCGTATGGGCTGCCAATTTTACATCTGAATCCTCTCCTTGTGGGTTTAGGTACAAAATCATCAAAATGTACCTGCTGAAACTGGTTCTGAACGAGGGAAAATAGGAACATAATCGTCATTTTGTTCCTAATCCATTTTCCCGATTGGGAATATGATCGAATAATGTACCCGATGAACTACGTCAGCATATTGTCATTGTCCTTTCTTGCGATGTTCCGAAACAATCTTCGTTTGAGCTCACTTTAATTATATCACCCCCTTGACAAAATTGCAATAGTTTTGTACAATAAATATTAGAACTACAATTATTGCAAAAGAAATTTTAAATTCTTATTGTCTAAAATCGGGAGGTACAAAAATGAAAAGAGAGTCCTACGAATATACGCCGCTGGAGGTCTATCACGCAATTCGTGCGAACCGCCCTGACATCGCTTATGACGGTTTTCCTAACAAGGTCTATTTCGACGAGGACGAACACATCGCCAATATCCACGTCAGCACCCGGTACGAGATGGAGGACTACACGCCTCCCGCCGAGGGCGAGAAACGTGAACCTATCAAGCCCGTTGATGAGCTTGACATCATAAATGCGAAGGGCGATTATGTTTACCGTGACGCCTTCACTCTGAAAACTCGGAATCATACTGCGCCGACATGGAAGCTGAATCCGTTCACCGAGCTTGACATTTCGTTCCCTGTTGGCGAGGGCATACTCGACTTTTGCTACACAGATTTCACTAAGGAACAAGACGGTATTATGCTGTTCGAAGCGTTATTCAGCCACAGAAAAAAGAAGCAGGAAATAGTTCGGAACAGCGAAGAAGTTTACGAGGTCGAGCTTGAGCACATGGAAGATACGCTCACAACGCTTGGGTATTATCTCTACCAGTCGGTGTACAGCAGCATTTTCCCGCCGTACATCTACGAATATACAAAGGACACGATTCCCGCATATATCCGATACATCACCGAGGTGCAAAAGGAGATGATGCGACGCATTGAGTTTGTGTTCGATGACGAGTTCTATCCCGACGAGCTATCAAAATTTCTACCTTGCGAAAGATATTCGCTCTATGCCGACGTATACGATACGCCTATCTCATTTGACCGAGAAGAGCGCTTTACCATGAACGGAAATTTCAGCGCCCGACAGCTTAAACGTGGGAACATTGACCCTTCGGAAATCGTGCAGCGGCTCACAAGTCATGTGCCGACAGACGAAAAAAGCCCGCTTGAGCAAGCGTTGGGGCTTGAAGCGGGCAGGGTTCAGATATTCTATCATGTTCCGAGGTTCATGGCTGCGGAGTATTCGGTCAGCACGATCCACGATATGCTGGAGCTGGAGTTTACGAAAATGCTGGAGTACGACATTCGGCTGCACAAGTGCAAAATTTGCGGCAGGTATTTTATCATCAAGGGCAACTATGTTTCCGACTTTTGCAACCGTATCCGTGAGGGGCAGACACGCACCTGTCAGCAGATAGGGGCGCAGAGAAAATATGATGAAAGGCTGAAAACGGACGAGGCTGTTGCACTGTTTCGCAAGTATTACAAGCGGTACTATGCGAGAACGAAGGTCAATCAGATCAAACCTGACAAGTTCAAAGAGTGGAATTACAAGGCTTGTGAAATGCGGGATAGGTGTCAGAACGGAGAGATAACGTCGCAGGAGTTTGAGAAATGGCTGTATGGGAGTTTTAAGAATCGGAAGAAGAAAGAAAAATGATTTTTTATATCAGTTTTTCTTGACAATAAAATAATATAATTGTATAATATAGGTATACCCATTGCTTATGCCGCAATAGAATTTGATTGAATAAGCAACCTATGAAAATAAGTTTTTTGATGGAGGTCAATATGGCAAAAACTAAACTTTTTATTAGTCATTCAAGTCAAGATGCAAATGTTGTAACAGCATTTGTAAATTTCATGCTTACAATCGGTTTAAAAAGCGAAGATATGATATGTACATCTGTTCCATCTACTAAAATTCCAAATGGCGAAGATATATTTGATTATCTGAACAAAACACTTAATGAGGATATATTTGTTTTATTTTTCCTATCGGACAATTATTACTCAAGTACTGTCTGTCTTAATGAAATGGGTGCTGCATGGATAAGAAAAGTTGATAGTCTGAATTTCCTTTTAGCCGGCTTCGATTTTTCTGATATACGAGGTGTTGTCAACAAAAACAAGGTAGGAATTAAATTGGGAACTTGTGATGAAATGGCAAAAGTATCCCTCAATGAATTTAAAGAAACTCTTACATCGTTATTCGGAATTACAATTAATCAAAATGTATGGGAATTAGCAAGAGATGGCTTTCTAAACTCGGCAGTTGATAATTCAAGATTTTTTAATATGTTATTTTCTCGAAGCTATTGTATTAATGATCAGGAGAACGATGGTTGCAAAATTATAAAGAAAGAATCAAGTGCAAGATCGGTCACAGTTGCAGTTGATTTTTCTCAGACAGACAGCAAATTAGCAAGTATAGTTTTCTTCAATGGCAGAAAGAATTTTACAAGCCACTATATCAATAAAAGAAATTTGTGTTTTGAAGCATACGCTGACCCCGGTCTTACATATGTTGACATTGAATTAAAACTTTCCGATGTTGATATCAGGTATGAGATATGCTTAAATGATGATGAGAAATCCTTTAAAATCCCATTGGTTCAGTTTTGCGAATATCTTTCGTATTGGGAAAATGTTCCTGAAATTAAATTTATTATACATAGAAAAAATGTAACTAATCCTTCCAAAATGACTATCAAAAACTTAAGGATCGAATAAGACGGTTTATGTTGTAATCTGATTTGTTTTATTGAGATAACTAATAGTAATTATGTAAAGCGCTATGCCGAGTGTGTTCGGCATAGCGCTTTACTTGGCGCTTTAGCGTCAATAAACCCCCGGTTCTACCGGGGAAATTAAAAAGCTTTAGCTTGAGTGTTTCCCGAAGGGAAACATTTGGCGAAGCCATGAAGTAGAAACAACTTTTAAGATATCTAAAATCCTTGGTTGACAGAAGTATAACCCGTTTACGGGTAGCAGTGCAAGTAATGCTATATTATTAATTCAGTACCCACTTTTAGTGGGTAAGCCAGTATTAGCCCCTTTTAGGGGCTGTGCAAACCACCACTTTAGTGGTGGTTTTGATTTTTTGTTTTTCTGTTTTGGTTTAGAGTAGTGTAGTAAGAAGATTTTATCTTTATAAGCTATGATTTCCTATCGGGAACTCCAACTCTAATACAAATTCAGGAATCTTCTTAGGAATCTTCATCTGCCCGTCAAGCATTTCTACAGTCTTTCGGATATTGTAAAGTCCGAATCCATGATGCTCCTTATCGTTCTTGATTGTAACGGTCGAATCCACATTATTTGGATTGCTGACCTTGATTATCTGAACTTTCTGAATAACGGCACAATCTATGGAAATACACAGTGTATCATCAGATTTTATTCTTTCACAGGCTTCAATGGCATTATCAAGAGCGTTTGACAGCATTGTACAGAGGTCGGCAGGGTTGATCTCATCTGAGATACATCCGTTAAATCTTATATAGCTGCCTGCTCTTTCGGCAGATTCATTCTTGTCGGAAAGAATCGCATCGGCAGTACGGTTTCCGGAAAAATAATTCTTTGCTTCGATGATTTCCTGCTTAGTAATGGTTCTTATGTATTCTTCTGCTTGCTGATAAGCTTTTGCCTCCATCATAGATTGCAGGCAAATCATGTGATTCTTGTAATCGTGACGAAACTCCC
>CANQCJ010000015.1 GCA_947589205.1 uncultured Ruminococcus sp.
AGATAGGCTCTCAGGCTCTGCTGAACATAATGGTAGCTTCAAACGCCTTCCCGAACACGGGAATATCGCTGCCGTTTTTCAGCGCGGGAGGTACCGCACTCGTTTTACAGCTTTTTGAAATGGGCATGATGTTGAGCGTTTCGCGGCAGAACATCAAGAGAAACGGCTCTAAGACGGCTGCGAAAGCTAATGATGAAAAACCTGCCGACAATAAGGAGTGAGAGCGTAAAATGTTAAGGGTACTGCTTGCAGGCGGCGGAACGGCGGGTCATGTAAATCCCGCGCTCGCCATTGCGGAGATAATAAAAAAACAGCGTCCCGACGCGGAGTTTGCTTTTGCGGGGAATCCGAGCAAGCTTGAAGCAAAGCTCGTGCCGCAGGCGGGGTATAAATTCTATCCGATAGAGGTCGAGGGCTTTCAGCGAAGGCTGAACGCTAAAAATATCAAGAGAAATATCCATGCGGTCAAGTGTCTGCTTAAAACCACCAAGACGAGCAAGGCTATAATAAACGATTTTAAGCCGCAGCTCGTCGTCGGTACGGGCGGGTATGTCGCAGGTCCTATTGTTCGGACGGCGGCGAAAATGGGGATAAAGACCGCTATACATGAGCAAAACGCCTATCCGGGCGTTACAAACAAGCTGCTTTCGCGCTATGCCGACGTTATAATGCTGACGGTCGAAGAGGCAAAGAAGTATTTAGACCCGAAAAAAGAATATGTCATTACCGGTCTGCCGGTCAGGTCGGGATTTTCTAAGATAACGAAACAAGCCGCGCGCGAAAAGCTGAACATTCCGCAGGATAAGGTGTGTATACTTTCCACCGGCGGCAGCCTGGGCGCGGGGGCGATAAATTCCGCGGCTCTGGAGCTTATGAGCTATTATAAGGAAAATTCGCTCGATGTTTACCACATACATTCCTACGGCGGAAACGGCAGAGAAACGCAGTTTGAAAAGTGTCTTGCCGAACGCGGCGTTGAGCTTAACGGCAATGACAGGCTGATAGTCAAGGAATACATAAACAATATGCCCGAGTGCATGGCGGCGGCGGATCTGGTGATCTCGCGCTGCGGAGCGAACGCGCTGACGGAGCTTGAAGCCATGGGGCGCGGTTCTATACTTATCCCCTCTCCGATAGTCGCGGGAAATCATCAGTATTACAACGGAATGGTGCTTCAAAGGGCGGGAGCGGCGATAGTTGTCGAACAAAAGGACCTTACTCCTGAAAAAATAAGAACGCTTGTCGGGTCATTGCTTAACGACAGAGAAAAGCTTAAAACGCTGTCGGAAAACGCGGCTTCGCTTTATATAAGCGATACCGATGAGAGGATATACAAGGCGTTAGAGCCGCTGTTGGTTTAAGATAAGGAAAGAAAAAAAGAAAAAGCTCCGGGAGCTTGAGCCGTTTTTATCGGCTTAACTGCATAACGGAAAGGAAGATCTATTATGGCGAGAAAACCTTCAATGGACAAAATATCAACTCCCGATCTGTCGAATCTGTCCGCCGGACAGTCGCAGAAGCTGAACACGTTCGACAGGTATACCAGAGCGGAGGACAATTCCGGAAAGGTAAGGGCTACCTTTGACCGCGCGCAGCTCGTCAAGGATTTTGAGATAAAAAAAGAACCCGATCCGGACGATCCGGAGGTAATGGCGAAGGAATTTTCCGCAAAAAAGCGAACGGTCGCCGCAAGCGCGCTCGACAAGGGCGTAAAGGTGCGCGGGGTCTATGTTGCAAGACGGAGAATAATCACCGCCGTGTGTGTCTTTGTGGGCATTCTTGTCGTTATCGCGCTGTTTTTCCCGCCGATATTTGCGCCGAATGACGAACTGAGCGACTGCCGCAGTGAAGCGTTGTTTTCAAAGAGCGGCTTTACCCATTACAAGGCGGAGCTTATGGAAAACAAGCACGTCTATAACGTTGAAGCGTTAAAAAGCGACAAAAGCAGCAGCTACCGCATCTGCACGGTGGCGTTTGAAGCGAAAAACTATATGCCCTTCGCGGTGAGCGTCGACGATTATGTGATAAATGAGGGCGGCGATTATGACGAGAGGATAGTTTATTCCACTGCCGAGGACGATTCAAAAGAGATCCCCGCGTTTTCAAGCAAGACGATACTTGTCGATGTGCTCATCTATTCAGACGGAATGACCGATGAAAAATTCGACAAGGCGATAACTACTCTTACGCTTTCAACGGTCGGCACGAAAAAGCATATCGGAAAAAGTATCACGATACCCTGTATTCCGGGAAGATTGTCGGTGTCGGACGTAATAACCTTCGATAAAGACGCCGATTAGCAATATCGCGCAAAAAAGCATATTATGGATCATCTAAAGGTTTTACCGGGGGTGGTTTTATATGCTTAAGCTTAAAATAGAAGGCTCGAGGCGGCTGTGCGGAGAGCTTGAAATGCAGGGGGCAAAAAACAGCGTCCTGCCGATAATGAGCGCGTGCGCGCTTATTGATTCCAAGATCCTGCTCAAACGCTGTCCGAAGCTTTCAGACGTTTACGCCGCGGCGCAGATACTTACAAGTCTCGGCTGCCGCTGCAAAAGAACTCATGAGGGAATGGAGATAGACGCTTCCGCGCTTGAAAGCTCTGCCATATCCGACCCGCTCATGAGACTTATGCGCTCGTCGGTGATATTTATGGGCGCGCTGATAGGACGCTGCGGAGAATGCAGCATAACCTATCCGGGCGGCTGCGAGTTAGGTCCGAGACCGATAGACATACATCTTGACGCGCTTAGGCAGCTCGGCGCACAGATAACCGAACGCCACGGCACGCTTGTCTGCAAAGCTCCGAAGGGACTTAAAGGAACGCTGATAAACCTTTCCTTCCCGTCGGTCGGAGCGACAGAGAACATAATGCTTGCCGCCTGCACGGCGCAGGGAGAGACGGTGATCTCGAACGCGGCGAGAGAGCCGGAGATCGTCGACTTAGCGGAATTTTTAAACGGCTGCGGCGCGAGCATAAAGGGCGCGGGCGAAGCGAGGATAGCTATAAAGGGCGTTACATCGCTTCACGGCTGCGAATATACGATAATGCCCGACAGGATAGCGGCGGCGACGTTCATGTGCGCGGCGGCTTCGACGGGCGGCGAGATAAGCCTTAAAGGCGCGAGAGCGCGCGATATCGAAGCGTTTATAAATACGCTAAGACAGTCGGGCTGCAAAATATACGAAACGGAAAACGGCATTTATCTCAGCGCGAACGGCAGACCCAAGGCGGTCAGACCGATAAGGACTCAGCCGTTCCCCGGTTTCCCGACAGACGCTCAGGCGTTGGCGATGGCGTATATGTCGATAGCCGACGGCACGACCATTTTTATAGAGGATATATTTGAAAACCGCTTTCGCCATGTAGACGAACTGGCGCGAATGGGCGCGCAGATAAAGACGGAGGGCAGAGTGGCGGTCGTCAGCGGCGTAAAAAGACTTTCGGGGGCGAGCGTGAAAGCTCCCGACCTGCGCGGCGGCGCGGCTTTGTGCATTGCAGGCTGCGCGGCGGAGGGCGAGACGATAATTTCCAACGTGGAGCTTATCGACCGAGGCTATGAAGAGATAGAGAACTCGCTTTCCTTACTCGGGGCGGCGATAAAGCGTATATGATATACGGAGGACAAAAATGGAGGAATACAGAAGCTATGCGCCCGCCTCGGCTTACAGAGGGTCTGCAGTAAGGCGCGGAAAAAGACGCGGCGCGGTAAATCTATATCTGACGCTTAGTGCGGCTGTCGCTGCGGCGATACTCGCGCTTTTAAGCGTCAATGTGTTTTTTAATATAGCTCCCGACGGCATAAGGGTAAACGGCGTTCAGTTATATTCCGAAGAACAGATACGCGCCGTCGGCGGCGTGACGGCGGGGCAGAATCTTATAAGATTAGACACCGGCTTTGTCGAAAAGCGGATAAAAAGCAAGCTGTATTATGTGGACGATGTAAAGGTCGTTAAGGATTATCCCGCAGGACTTACGATAAACATAACCGAAGCCGCGCAGGCGGCGCAGATAGAGCAGGACGGAACGTATTATATGCTTTCCGAATCCGGCAGGCTTCTCGAAGCGAGCTACGACCGCGAAAACGAGCTGCCGCTGATAAAAGGCTTTGAGCTTGCGGGCTTTAACGGCGGAACGCAGGCGCAGTCGAAGGACGCGCAGAAAACGGATATTTTAAAGGATCTTTTTGCGGGAATGGCTTCGGTGCATTTTACGAAGATCAACATGATAGACCTCACCGACCGCACCGACATAATGCTCACCTATGACGACAGGATAGAGGTCCGTCTCGGAAGCGCGGTCGACCTCGATCTGAAGCTTTCAAGCATAAAAGCCGTCATAGATTCCGGCGAGCTTCCCGACAGCTTTGTCGGAACGCTGAGATATTACGGCGCGGAAAGCGGTATTTCCGCAAAGGCAAAGAAGGTGGACGCGCCCAAGCCGACCGTTTCCGCGAGCGATCCAAGCTCTATGACCGACAGCTTCACCGATACCGAAGGTCAGACCGACAGCACATGGTATGACGACGGCAGTACAGACTATGGCACGGACAGCTCGTGGGATACCGGTTATGACAACGGCTATGATACCGGTTACGGCTATCAGGACGTTTACGGCGAGCAGGATCACGATACCGGGTATGATACCGGGTATGACACCGGGTACGACACCGGGTATGATACCGGGTACGACACAGGATATGATACGGGCTACGATACCGGGTATGATACCGGCTACGATTACGGCTATGACGCCGGGACGTATGACTATGGGTATTAAAAATACACAAAAACAGCGGCGGATAACTGCGGTGTTATTGTGGAATCAGCTAAAATTTGTTTAAGTACTTTACTTTTAGTGAAAATTGTGATAATATAATAGTATATCTATTATTGCGTTGTTTTTTGGACACTTGTAAAAATTAACGGCGGAATCTATCAGCTTTTGCAGGAGGATGTTAAATATGGCATATGAATATGTTGAAGCCCCTATGGAGGGCGCTAAGATCAAGGTCATCGGCGTTGGCGGCGGCGGCGGAAACGCGCTGAATTGTATTGCCGATACCGGAATAATCGGAAACGTTGACTATATCGCTATCAATACCGATATTCAGGCGCTCAAAAATTCAAAGGCGGCTGAAAAAATACAGATCGGAGCTAAGCTTACTCACGGTCTCGGCGCGGGCGCAAAGCCCGAGATAGGCGAGGCGAGCGCAAAGGAAAGCTCTGATGAGATAACCGAGGCTATAAAGGACGCGGATATGGTGTTCATTACTGCCGGCATGGGCGGCGGAACGGGCACGGGTGCCGCGCCGATAGTAGCGCAGATAGCTCACGAGATGGATAAGCTCACCATCGCGGTGGTTACAAAGCCCTTTAAATTCGAGGGCGCAAAGAAAATGGAAAAGGCGGAAAAGGGTATAGCCGCGCTTCTTGACAACGTTGACGCGCTTATCGTTATCCCCAACCAGAACCTGCTTGCAAACGGACAGAAGCTCACTATGCGCCAGTCCTACGCGCTTGCGGACGAGGTACTTAAAACGGACGTTATCTCCATTGCCGAGATAATCACAAGACATGACGAGATAAACGTTGATTTTGCGGATATCACGACTATCATTAAGAACGCGGGCTATGCGCATATGGCGATAGGTCACGGTCAGGGCAAGGACAAGGTAGCGGACGTTGTTTCTCAGGTAATAAAGAGCGATCTGCTCGAGACATCTATCGCAGGAGCGAGGAGACTGCTTGTTAATATCACGATGAGCGAGGATATCGTTGTGGACGAGATAGACGAGCTTACAAACGCTATCACCGAAGCCGTAGACGGCAGCGCGGAGATAATCTTCGGCAACGGCTACGACGAGAACATGAACGACGAGGTATATGTCACCGTTATCGCCGCAGATTTTGACGGCTCTGCCGAGAGAAAGGCTGCGACAGCCGCCGCCGCGTCTAACAAGACCGAAAGCGACGCTAAAGCCGATGCGGAAGCTATGCACAAGGCGGGCGTAAAGGCTGCGGACAATCCGACATATTACGACGATATTTTCAATATCTTTAAGAACAAGTAATTTTAACGCCGGGGTGTAAAAGCCCCGGTTTTTTGTGCCAACAAAAAAGTTTATGCCGCACAAAAACAAGTTTATGTGCCAACAAAAAACTCCGGCAAGCTTTAAAGCCTGTCGGAGTTTATCTTTTTAGTAATATTCTCCACCGCCCTGTACAGGGTCAGTCGGGTAGTCGGTCGTTGGGGGAGCATCGGGAACGGTGTCGGTGTCAGCGCCGGGCGGAGCGTATGGGTCGTCCGGAACGGGCGGTTCAACGACGACGGGCGGTTCAAGCTCCGAAACGCCCGTCTGTTCGCCGGGCAAAGCGGGTTCGCTGTCGGTGTAGCTTGATTCGTCCTCGGTCGTTGTGTAAGAAGGAGTTGTTGAAGTCGCTGAGGGGGTCGTTGAGGTGGTCGTCTGCGACCAATAGTAGGTCGGAGTCGTTGTGGTGGTGGTAGTCGTGGTGGTGGTCGTTACCTCTTCCTCCTCTTCCTCCTCGCCGAAGCGTATAACGCCCCAAAGCCCGTCAACGCAGACCCAGGCCTTTCCGTGGTGCACCGGGCGCGCCTGTTCAAACTCGTTTGTTTTTACAACGAGCTTGCCGTCTATGCTGTAATAGCCGAAGGAATAATTGCTGCTGACCGGAGCGAGATCCTCCGAGAAAAGATAGGGGTGACCGCTGTTGAGCGAGTCGGTCAGCTCGCCGTTGTAGGAGCTGAATACCTCGTCGCAGTTAAAATCAATAAGCGTTTCGCCCTTGTCGTTCACATAGCCCCATTTGCCGTCTTTTTCAAGCGCGATGGCAGTCGAACCCGCGTCCTTGTAGGCGGGAGCGTAGTAGTTTTCGTATTCAAAATCGAGCAGCACCTCGCCGTTTTTAACAAGTCCGTATTTCGGCGCGCCGTCGGGCTCTACCATTTCATAGCTGCCGTAATTGAACGCAACGTCGGCGAGCATGGCGACTATCGTATCGGAGCCGGTATATTCGTACACCGTCCAGTCGTCCGCTTCGGCGGCATAGTAGACCTTTTTGTCCTCGCTGTCGTAATAGTATTCGGTCTTAGGGCTTAAATGATCGGTAAACACATCGGTGAGCTTTCCGTCCTCGTTCAGCGTGCAGTATTCTCTTACATCGGGATCGTCCTCGGAAACGTTGTAGAGGATTATCTGACCGCAGGGGCAGACGTAATAATAATGGTACTCCGGTTCGGCTACTACCTCGCCCTTGTAGTTTATAAGTCCGTACAATCCGTCGCGATAAAGCACGGCGAGCCTTTCGCACATGGTGGAGGTCGTATTTTCATCGTCTAACTGACTTCCGTCAAAGACTATTATATTTTCCGCGCTGATCGTCGGTTCAAGCGACCATTCGTAATTTATTATTTCCTCCTGCGGTATGACCTCCGCCGCGGAAATATCGTCGAGATCGTAGTAATAATCGTCGCCGCCGCTGTCGGACGAGCCGCTTTTCGAGCAGGACGCCGCCGACAAGGCTGTCAAGGCGGCTGCAAATATGCAAAGATATCTCTTCATCAGGTTCCTCCTTGAAGAAAATTTTTTTCGCGCTTTTTCACTGTTTACAATTATACAACACTTTTTTATTCAAGTCAATAACAGAAGTCGAAAATAAATATTACAATTAAGAAACATTTTTATCAGAGAATTTTGCCGTTTTTCGCGGTCAGAGAAATGGTGAACGGTCCGTCGTTGAGCAGACCTACTTTCATATCCGCTCCGAAGCTGCCGCATTGGACATTGCCGTTTATTTTTTGCGCGCAAAGCCTTTTGAAAAGCTCATACAGCTCCTCCGCGCGCGCCGGAGCGCAGGCGTTTATAAAGCTCGGGCGGTTGCCGTGAGAACAGTCGGCGCATAGGGTAAACTGCGAGATAACGAGCATCGAGCCGCCCACATCGTTTATGCTCAGGTTCGTTTTGTCGTTTTCATCGGAAAATATCCTAAGCTTTGAGATCTTATCCGCAAGCTTTTCGCAGTCGGCTTCTGTATCGTCAGCTTCCGCGCCGAGAAAGACCAGCAGACCCTTTCCGATCTCGCCGATGATCTGTGAGCCGACCTCGACCTTGGCGAAGGTCACTCTTTGTATCAGAGCCTTCATGCCTTTACACCGATGAAATATCTGTAGGTATAGCTCTTTCCCGCTGCAAGCTTTATCGCGTGCGGTTTTTTCTCGATATCCTTAAATTCATCGTCCGCGTACACCGGAACGCTTGTCCACGGCTCTAAGCAGATAAACTGCGCCGCGCTGTCAAGCGCAGTCCAAATCGCTATGCAGTTAGAGTCCGGGAAACGCAGGCAGACCTCGCTGCCGTCATCGTTTTTGAGTGTAACACTTTCGGAGGCGGGGCTGTCCTTCATGATAACGTCAAACTTAAACTGCTCTCTGTTGAGCGTCAGGATCTTCTCGTTATCCAGCACCGTGCGTTTGCCGTCGGGGGTGGGCTGTAGGATAGTTTCGTTCTTTTCGTATTCGACAACGCTTTTGCCCGATTCGATATCGCAGATAAACGCCGGGTGACCGCCGAGGTAGAAATACATATCCGTTTCGCCGGTATTTTTAACTTCATTTTCAACGCAAAGCTCATCGCCGTTAAAGCTGTAGGTAACAGTCAGCAGAAAATCATAAGGATACTGAAGCTTAGTGTCGGCGTCGGAGGTCAGGGTAAACGTCACCGAATCGTCCGTCTGCGAAGCGAGCGCAAATTCTCGGTCGCGGGCGAAGCCGTGGTTGGCTTTGAGGGTGTACTCCTTGCCGAATGCGTTATACCTTCTGTCCTTCGGCGAGCAGATAAACGGGAAAAGTATCGGCGCGTAACGCTTCCAGGCGTCGCCGCACTGCCATAAAAATTCTCTGCCGTCAAAAGCGATGGAATGAAGCTCCGCTCCCGCGGTGTCGGCTGAAAAGCTCAATTTTCCCGATGTTTTTGTAATAAGCATAAAAAATTCCTCCCTGCAAAAAAATACCAAAACGGCAGAACGCGCCGTTAAAAAACGGTAGAACGCTCTGCCGAGAGTTTTTAGTCTTTTGATGAATAAGAATAGCCGTAGCCGTAATCGCCGTAGCCGTAGTTGTAGCGATAGCCGCGCTTGTAGCCTCTTCTTCCGCCCTTGCCGGTGCCGGCGGGGGTCTTGGTTATTACCGCGCCCAAAAGGTTTCCGCCCGCGAATTTTATCGACTCTACCGCGTGCTGATAGGAATCGTAGGTGGTAACGTCCGACATTGCTATGAGCACGATGCCCGCGATGGAATCGGACAGGGTGAGCGTGTCGGAAACGATGTTTACCGGAGGGGTGTCGATTATGATGTAATCATAATACTGCGAAAGCTCCTTTAAAAGCGTTTTCATGTTCTCGCTTGCAAGCATTTCGGACGGATTCGGCGGTATCGGACCGCTCGTCATGACGTCCAGTCCGGGGATAATATTTTCGTTTACGACCTCGTTGAACGAGTGCATACCGCAGAGCAGCGTGCAGAGACCGAGCTTGTTTTTGAGCTTGAAGATCTTGTGCTGGACCGGTTTTCTGAGGTCTGCGTCTATTATCAGGACTTTAGCCTGCATCTGCGCGAAGGTTATCGCAAGGTTCGCCGCCGTGGTGGATTTGCCCTCGTGCTGCATGGCGCTCGTCACCGCGAAGGTCTTGTTGTTTCTTGTCGAAAGGCTGAAAAGCAGATTTGTTCTGAGCGTCTTGAACGCTTCTGTCGTCTGGAAAGAAAATTCCTTGTCAAGAAGAGTTATGTACTTGCCCGATGCCGAACGCTTTTTTGAAGCGGTTTTTTTGGTCTTTTTATCGGTACTCATACTTCATTCCTCCTTTTTCCGATTCAAACAGGTCGGGTATCTCCGCAAGCACCGGGATATCCTCGAATTTCTTCTTGAAGTCGTCCGAGACCTTTACGCGGTTGTCGAGAATATCGGAAATGATTATGATCGCCATAGCGAGCACAACGCCGGCTAAAAGACCTACTATGGTTATCATCTTCACGTTAGGCGAGGAGGGGGTGTCGGGTATCTTGGCAGTGCCGACCGTTTCAACGGAGCCCGCCTTTGTAACGCGGGTGAGCAGATCGGGAGCTACCTGCGCTATGTATGTGCAGATCTTCGCCGAAAGCTCGGGGTTCACGGTCGTAGCGGTAATGGAGATCACCTCGGTCTCGTTTATTGATTCTATCGAGACTAACGATCTTATCTGTTCGGGCGGGATAGTAAGCGTATCGTCGTCGTATTCTACCGTAAACACCTTTTCAAGGTCGCTCAGCTCAAACTGCGTGAGCAGATAGTCGGACACCTGTTCGTAAACTATATCGTCGTTAAGGATAACGATATAGGTAGCCGCTATCATACGCGAGGAGTTTATGGTAGTCTGGTCGATCGTTCCCTGATTCTGCTGGGAATTGATGTCTCCCGTGTTGCTGACATATATCGAGACCGATGAGGTATACTTTTCGGGCAGAATGAATTTAGCCACCGAAAAGCCGAAGATCGTTCCGATTATGCCGAGCAGGATAATGTAATGAAGCTTTGACAGTAAAAGATAAAATAGGTCGCTTAAATTGATTTCCTGTTCCTGTGTTTCCATTAAAAATTCTCCTACAAATTTTTACACTTAAAAACGTTTGTTTTTAAACTGCGGTATATGCAGTCTTAGAATATTATATATCATAATTCGCGCTTTGTCAATAGATTTTTTCGTTTTTTAGTTTTTTGTTAAATATTACACAATAAGTTTAAGTAAACTAACGGCATTTTTGCCCATTATGCTCTCTCTTTCGTCATCGGTCAGATCGAGCCGCAGAAGCTTTTCAAGAATTTTCCCGCCGCTCTCCCATGGGCAGTCGCTGCCGAAGAGTATGCGTTCAACGCCGTGCTTCCTTATTATCCTTAGCATAAGCTCATCGGGACAGGCTGCCGTGAATGACGTATCAAGGTATACCTCCCCGCCCGTACCGGCGATGATATCGTATACGTCCTCCCAAAGCTCGTTTGAACCGAGGTGAGCGAGAATGATCTTCATTTTCGGGTGGCGTTTTATGACCTTAGCTGCGCGCTGCGGTGTGCAGTGAACGGCGTCCGGGGAAAGATAGTCGACCCCCGCGTGGAAGAGCACCGGCAAGCCGGAAGCGGTTATCATTTCATAAAGCTTGTCGTGCCTTTTGTCGTCGACAAAAAAATCCTGATAGTCCGGGTGAAGCTTTATCCCGTGCAGTCCGAGTGATACTATGCGGTCGATCTCTTCTTCAATGTCGTCCGCGTCCGGGTGAACGCTTCCGAAAGCGATGATGCGGTCGTTGGTCTCGTCGATCTCGGCAGCCCAGTCGTTTATTATTTTTTGCTGAGAGGGCTTGGTCGCAATGGAGAGCATTACCGACTTATCCACCCCCCATTCGTCCATTCTGTCGGTAAGCTGCGGAACAAGTCCGCGCGTATACGGCGCAAAGCCGCTTATTTTTTCCAGCTTACAGATCGCCCGCTCCGCGATCTTCGGGTTAAAAGCATGAGTATGAAAATCAATTATCATGGTGCAAGATCTCCGTTTACTTTAATTTCTTTTATTATACCACACTCCGCTTAAATTGTCAAATTGTTAGAGGTCAGAACGCGTTTCCTACAAAAAAATCGAACGTTCAAGGTACGATTTTTCCATACGATAGAAATTTCTTCTAACAGCTTGACAAATGAGGGTCGTATGGTGTAAAATAAATATATATATCTAATTCTGATAAAGGGGTCATTTATATGGACGACGTCGGGCGAACGCTGCGCTCACTTGCGGCTCTTGCCGCGCTTTGTATAATAATGGGATTTTTTACCGCCTGCGGCAACGCGCTGCTCGGACTTAGCGACCGAACGGTGCAGGAGCTTGCCGAAAAAAGCAAAAAGGGCAAAAGGATAAAACGGCTGAACGACCAGCCGGATATTATCGTGCAGACAAATCTCGCCGCAAGGACGGCTATGATGATCGTGTTTGCGGGAGTGATGACCGAGTATCTTTTTTTGCCGCTCGTCAGGCGCATAGCCGACAGCTTTGACGGGGCGGTGTGCGGTCTGCTTTGTATATTGACCGCCGCGGTTATCGCGGGAGTAAGCGCGTCGCTTATCGCCGCCTGTGCGGTGAGCTTTCCGAGAAGGCTTTGCGAGAGCGGCAGACCGGGGGAAAATTTTGTTGTAAAGGCCTTCGGGATATACAGCGTTTTTCTTGCGTTTTTCCTGCCGCTAAGACTTATTTCTCTCGGAGCGTATAAGCTGCTGCTGAAAATTTTCGGCGTGCCGTCGGATAAGGAAGTCACCGAGGAGGAGATACTCGATCTGCTCGACGCGGCTAACGAATCGGGCGGGATAGAAGAAGAACAGGCGGAGATGATCTCTAACATCTTTGAATTTTCCGACCTTGAAGTTCACGACGTTATGACCCACCGCACGGAGATAGCCGCCGTTGAATGCAATGCGCCGGTAAGCGAAGCGGTCAGGGTCTCCGTTGAAACGGGAGTTTCGCGCATACCGGTCTATGAAGAAACTATCGACAATATCCGCGGAGTTATCTATATAAAGGATCTTCTTCCGCTCATCTTAGAGCCGCAGAAGGCGGAGGGAAATGTTTCGCAGTATCTTCACAAGGTGAAGTTCGTGCCGGAATCCGCCGAATGCGGCGAGCTTTTCAGTTATTTTACCGAAAACAAAAAGCAGATAGCCGTTGTCATAGACGAATACGGCGGCACGGCGGGACTTGTCACGATGGAGGATCTTCTTGAAAGCATCGTCGGAAATATCCGCGACGAATATGACGAGAACGAAGCCGAGGACGTGCAGGAGATAACGCCGAACACGTTCGATATTTCCGGCAGCGCAGACCCGGACGAGGTAATGGAGCTGTTGGGACACACCCTGCCGGACGAACACGATTACGACACCATCGGCGGCTTTGTCACCGACCTGCTCGGTTTTATCCCTGAGGACGGACAGACCCCCGCCGTTAAATACAAGAACATCACGTTTTTGGTGATAAAAGCCGAGGACAACCGCATAGTAAAGCTGCGCGCCATGCGCGAACACGCGGCTGCCGATGAGGATTGACAATTTTTACAACTTGAAAGGAAGTTTTACATATGCTGACAGATATTGAGATCGCAAAGCGGGCAAAAATGCTCGATATTTCAAGGATCGCCGAAAAAATAGGCGTGGAGGACGAGGACCTGGAGCCTTACGGACATTACAAGGCGAAGCTTAGCGAGAGGCTTTTTTCAAAGCTTGAAAGCAAGCCGGACGGAAAGCTGATACTTGTGACGGCGATAAACCCCACTCCCGCGGGAGAGGGAAAAACGACCGTGAGCGTCGGACTTGCGCAGGCTATGGCTAAGATCGGCAAAAACGCGATGTTAGCTCTCAGAGAGCCGTCTCTCGGACCTGTTTTCGGAATAAAGGGCGGAGCCGCAGGCGGCGGTTATTCGCAGGTAGTTCCGATGGAGGACATAAATCTTCATTTTACCGGCGATATGCACGCTATCACGGCGGCTAACAATCTGCTCTGCGCGCTGATAGATAATTCCATGCAGCAGGGAAACCCGCTGCGCATAGACCAGAGACGCATTCTCTTTAAGAGATGTATGGACATGAACGACCGCGCGCTGAGAAACGTTATAGTCGGTCTCGGCGGAAAAATAAACGGCGTTCCGCGCGAGGACGGCTTCCAGATAACGGTAGCCTCCGAGATAATGGCGATACTTTGTTTAGCTTCCGACCTTGCGGATCTTAAAGCGAGACTTGAGCGTATACTTGTCGGCTACGACCTCGACGGAAACCCCGTATATGCGGGTCAGCTGGGCGGCTGCGGAGCTATGGCTGCGCTTTTAAAGGACGCGCTCAAACCGAATCTCGTCCAGACGCTCGAGAACACTCCCGCGATAATGCACGGCGGACCGTTTGCGAACATCGCCCACGGCTGCAACTCGGTGAGGGCAACCAAGCTCGCGCTGAAGCTTGCCGACTATACGATAACGGAGGCGGGCTTCGGTTCGGATCTCGGCGCGGAAAAATTCTTCGATATAAAATGCCGCTATGCGGGACTTAAACCGAGCTGTACGGTGCTTGTCGCGACTATTCGCGCGCTCAAATACAACGGCGGCGTTCCCCGCGCGGAGCTTACAAAGGAAAACGTTGAGGCTCTCAGAGCGGGAGCGGTGAATTTAAAAACGCATATTGAAAATATGCACAAATTCGGTGTGCCTGTAGTTGTGGCGATAAACCGTTTCGGAACGGACACGGACGCGGAGATCAAGGTCATAGAGGAGGTCTGCGCGGAGTGCGGCGTTGAGTATTCTCTCGCGGAGGTATTCGCCAAAGGCGGAGAGGGCGGCATGGAGCTTGCTCAAAGGGTCTGCGATACGATAGAGCGCACCGAGAGTAATTTCAAGTGCCTGTACGATGAAAAGCTTAAGGTTACGGAAAAGATAGAGATACTTGCAAAGGAGATCTACCGCGCGGACGGAGTTATCTATACCGCTCAGGCGCAGAAGGCTTTGAAGGAAATAGAAGCTCTCGGCAAGACCGACCTGCCGATATGCGTTGCAAAGACGCAGTATTCTCTTTCGGACGACCCGAACAAGCTCGGCAAGCCGGAGAATTTCGAGATAACCGTAAGAGACATGAAGCTGTCCTCCGGCGCGGGATTTATCGTAGTTTACACAGGCGATATAATGACGATGCCCGGCCTGCCGAAGCAGCCTGCGGCGTATTCGATAGACGTTGACAATGACGGAAATATTTACGGGCTGTTCTGATAAAAAATTCTGAAAGCGGTGAGCGTTAAAATGACGGATACGGCGATAGAGACCGGCACTGCGCCGATACGCGAAAAAACAAAGCGGCGCAGGGTGCAGCTGAAAATCATCATCACACTGACGATTTTTTGCGTTTTGTTCAACGCGCTTGCATGGCTTGCCGAAGCAAACCAAACGGCGCAAAAGATGATAGACGCTTACGCCGAAAATATTTTTCCGAAAATATCCGTGCCGTTTGCATATTTAACGGAAAAGCTGCCGTTTTCTCTCGGCGAGGTTTTGATAATAATTGCGCTTATCGGCGTGCCGCTCTCGGTGATCGCGTTTATCGCGCTGATGATAGCTTTTAGAAAAAAGCGCGATAAAAGGCGAACGGTGCGGCGGGTGTACGGCTATACATACGCATGGATAACAGCTTATATCCTGCTCACCGAAACGCTCAACTGCTTTCCGCTTTATCATACCTCGACCTTCGCGGAGCTTTATGACTACCCGCAGGAAAAATACACCGCGTCGCAGCTTGAAGAGCTTGCGCGGTATCTGATAGATGAGACCAATTCGGCGGCGCGGAGCGTTGAACGCGGCAGTGACGGGAGGTTCGCTTTAACTGCCGATCTCGATGAGACCGCGAGGGCTTCGCTTATAAAGCTCAGCGAAAAATATCCGCGGCTAAAGGGCTATTACACAACGCCGAAAACTATAGTAAATTCGTTTTTTATGAGCCAGCAGTATCTTATGGGGATATATTTTCCGTTTACGATGGAAGCAAATTACAACGATCAGATGTACCTGCTGAATATGCCCGACACCGTCTGCCACGAGCTTGCGCACACTAAAGGCTTTATCCGCGAGGACGAAGCGAATTTTATAGGCTTTCTCGCCTGCGATGTCAGCGAAAGCGTTGAATACCGCTACAGCGGCTATCTGCGCGCGCTCAAATACGTTATCGGTGAATGCGAGGATCATTGCTCCGAGGAAGCTATCAGCAATCTTTATGGAGAGATATGCGATGAGGTGCGTACAGATTGGAACGCAAATTCGCAGTATTGGCAGGACGTGCAGGAAAGCGATGAGGGAGTTATAGATTCTCACACGGTAGCGGAGGTCTCAGACAAGGCGATGGATACTTCCTTAAAGCTCAACGGAGTTGAGGAGGGAAAATATTCCTACAACATGATGACCGATCTGCTGCTCGACTGGTATTTTTATAAAAGATAGGAAATTGCAATGAAATATACGACCGATTCGCCGGAGCAGACGATAAAGCTCGGCGAGAAAATAGGTGCGCTGATAAAAGGCGGAGACGTTATCGCTTTTTCCGGCGGTCTCGGCGCGGGAAAAACTACCATGACGCGCGGGATAGCTATGGGAATGGGTCTGAACGACGACGTTATTTCCCCTACATTTTCGCTTATGAACGAATATACGGGAGAGGGTATAAGCCTTTATCATTTTGATATGTACCGCATAAGCACGGCGGAGGAGCTGGAGTTTACCGGATTTTTCGACTGCCTTGAAAACGGCGGGGCGGCGGCGGTGGAATGGAGCGAGAATATCGCCGGGCTGCTTCCGGAAAATGCCGTACATATCGACATAAAGCGCGTAAGCGACAGCGTGCGCGAGATAACGATAACGGGAGATGAACGCTTTTGAAGCTTCTGGCAATAGATACGTCCGGCAGGATCGCTTCGGCGGCTGTCTGCGACGGCGGCGAGGTGATAGCCGAAAAAACTCTGCTGACAACGCTTACGCATTCGCAGATAATTTTGCCGATGGCGAAGGAGCTGTTAAGTGAAGCCGGACTGGACATCGCTTCGCTTGACGGAGCGGTATGCGCGAACGGTCCGGGGTCTTATACCGGTTTAAGGATAGGCATAGCGGCAGTAAAGGGACTTGCTATGGGCTGTCCGAAATTAAAATGCGCGGGCGTTTCAACGCTCGAATCGCTTGCATACAACTGCTCGGCTTGGCGCGGCAGGATAGTTTCGGTAATGGCGGCAAGAAGCGGAGTGGTATACGGCGGGATATATTTTTCCGACGGCGAAGGGATAAAAAATATTTTCCCCGACAGAGTATGCGCCGAACGGGAGCTTGCCGACGCTGTTGAAGAGATCGTCGGCAGTAACGGCGCAGTGCTTGTCGGAGACGGCTGCGTGCAGCTTAAAGAAAATTATTTTTCGCAGAAAAGCGAAATAAAATGCGCTCCCGCGTTTTTAAGGACGCAGCGCGCGTCGTCGCTCTGCGCGGCTTTTGAAGCCTTTCCCGAAAGAGCCGCAGACCCTAACGAGCTTAACGCAGCGTATTTGCAGCAGACAAGAGCGGACAAGCTTAAAAAATATAACGGAGTTGATCTTAAATGAAGATAGCGATAGGCAACGATCATGCCGATCCTACAATGAAAATAAAGGTAAAGGAGCATCTTGAGGCTCTCGGCCATGAGGTGACCGACACCGGCTGCGGAGTCGGTGAAAAATGCGATTACCCCGCCGCGGCAGGCAGAGTATGCAAACTCGTACAATCGGGCGAAGCACAGCTGGGCATACTTATCTGCGGCACGGGCGTAGGCATGAGCCTTGCGGCGAACAAATACAAGGGCATACGCGCCGCCTGCTGTTCCGAACCGTTTTCCGCGCGCCTGACAAGAGAACACAACGACGCGAATATACTTTGCTTCGGCACGAGAGTCGTCGGGGAGGGTACGGCGATGGATCTTGTGGACGCATTCGTAAACACCGAATATTCTCACGAGGAACGCCACGAGCGCAGGATAGCTATGATAAAAGCTGTCGAGGACGAGTGGGGCGGCGGGCAATGAAGGACGGTTTTTTAAAGGTCGCCGCCTGCACTCCGCAGATAAAGGTCGCCGACTGTAAATTCAACGCCGATAGGATAATCGAAGCGGCGAAAAGCGCGGCGGAGCAGGGAGTAAGGCTCTGCGTTTTCCCGGAGCTTTGCATAACCGGATATACCTGTCAGGATCTGTTTTTTCAAAATACGCTGATAGAAGCGGCAATGAGCGAATGTGTACGCATATCTAAGGAGACCTCATCGCTCGATATGCTCTTCGCGGTAGGTCTGCCGGTGCGTTCTCTCGGCAAGCTCTATAACTGCGCGGCGGTGATGCTTCGCGGTGAGATACTCGGATTTGTACCGAAAACTCATCTGCCCAATTACGGCGAATTTTACGAGCTGCGGCATTTTGCGCCGTGGACGGAAAACAGCCGTCCCGTATCGGTCGAGCTTTCGCGCTATGGCTATGGGAACGGCAATGACGAGGAGGAAATAATTTTTCAGCCGCTTCTCTGTCAGCAGGTCTTTATCTGTGAAAATATGCCGGGGCTTAACGTAGGCTTTGAGATCTGCGAGGATCTCTGGTCGCCCGACCCGGTGTCCAACCATCTGGCAAAATACGGCGCAAGCGTTATCTGCGATCTTTCGGCTTCAAACGAAGTGATCGGAAAGGAGCAGTACCGCCGTCAGCTTGTTTCCAACCAGTCGGCGCGGCTTGCGGCGGCATATATCTACTGTTCGGCGGGCGAGGGAGAATCGACGCAGGATATGGTTTTTTCCGGTCACAATATCATCGCCGAAAACGGAGCTATCCTTGCGCAGAGCAGGCTTTTTGAAAACGAGCTGACCGTTTCGGAGATAGATATAGGCTTGCTCGCGCATGAGCGCGTCAGAATGAACACCTACCCGGTGCAAAGCCTCCCGGCAGACGATACGGATATTCTTTTAAGTTATTTTACCCTCGGCGAATGTGAAACGACGCTTACAAGATACATCGACAGATCGCCCTTTGTTCCGTCAAACGCAGCGGAGCGCGATGAAAGATGTCATCTTATACTGCAAATGCAGTCGCACGGGCTTATGAAGCGCATAAGCCACACCCGCGCTCAAAGCGCTGTTATAGGCATTTCCGGCGGACTGGACTCAACGCTTGCGCTGCTTGTCTGCGTTGAAGCTATGGATCTGCTCAAACGTCCGCACACCGATATTTGCGCTGTAACGATGCCCTGCTTCGGCACGACAAAGCGGACGCGTTCAAACGCCGAAAAGCTCTGCGCCGCACTCGGAGTCGGTTTCAGAGAGGTGGATATAACCGAGAGCGT
>CANQCJ010000016.1 GCA_947589205.1 uncultured Ruminococcus sp.
GTCAAAAAGACGAGCATCATAGACGGCAGGATACCTCATTCGATACTTATAGAGCTGCTCACCAACGAGGGTGCGGGCACGCAATTTATATGATAAGAAAAGAGTGACTGATATGAACACGATGGAAAAATTCAACGAACACGTTATGGGCTCTTACGGACGCTGCGAGCTTGTCATTGAAAAGGGTCAGGGACGCACCGCCGTTGACGAAAACGGAAAAAGGTACATAGACTTCGGTTCGGGAATAGGCGTTAATTCTCTGGGCTACTGCAATGAAAAATGGGTGGAAGCCGTCTGCGCTCAGGCGCACGAGCTGCAGCATACCTCAAATTATTATTACACAAGGGTGCAGTGCGATTTTGCGGAAAGGCTTGCCGCTGCTTCGGAATATTCAAAAATGTTTTTCGGCAACAGCGGCGCGGAAGCCAACGAATGCGCAATAAAGATCGCAAGAAAATACAGCTTTGACAAATACGGCAAAGACGCGCAGAGAAATGTAATTATCACGCTTGAAAACAGCTTCCACGGCAGAACGATGGCGACGCTTTCGGCGACCGGTCAGGACAAATTCCATAATTATTTCTTCCCGTTTCTCGAAGGCTTTGAAAACGTAAGGGCTAACGATATCGACGAGCTGAAAGCGAAGCTTGACGGCAGGGTCTGCGCCGTAATGTTCGAGCTTGTTCAGGGCGAGGGCGGCGTTGTTCCGCTAAATCAGGATTTTGTAGACGCGATCTTTGAAGAATGTGAAAAGCGGGATATACTGACTGTCTGCGACGAGGTCCAGACCGGCGTTGGAAGAACGGGCGCGCTGCTGACCTCTCAGCTTTATAACGTAAAGCCGAACATCACGACCCTTGCAAAGGGTCTTGCCGGCGGCGTTCCTATCGGAGTTTGTCTTGCCGACGAAAAATGCTCCGGCGTTCTCACTCCGGGAACTCACGGTTCGACCTTCGGCGGAAATCCGCTTGCCTGTGCGGGCGGTCTCGCCGTACTCGACACGGTTTTAAGCGAGGGCTTTCTTGAAGAGGTGACCAAAAAAGGCGAATATTTCCGCCGGAAGCTTTCCGATATAGCGGAGGTCGACGGCGTTGACGGCGCGGGACTTATGTTAGGCGTAAGGCTCAAAACCAAAAAAGCCGGCGATGTTTTAAAGGAATGCCTTGAAAACGGTCTGCTGATACTTACAGCCAAGGAAAAGCTGCGTTTTCTCCCGCCGCTGAATATAACCTGCGGGGAGATCGACGAGGGAATGGAAATACTTGCTAAAATATTGACAAAATAAAAAACGAAAGGAATTTTTAAACATGAAGCATTTACTTAAACTGCTCGATCTGAGCCGCGAGGAAATAATTGAGATACTTAATCTTGCCGACCAGCTTAAATACGAAACAAAAAACGGCATCGAACACAAGGTGTTAGAGGGCAAGACTCTCGGAATGATCTTCCAGAAATCCTCGACCCGTACAAGGGTAAGCTTTGAGACCGGAATGTATCAGCTTGGCGGACAGGCGCTGTTTCTTTCCAACCGCGACCTCCAGATCGGCAGGGGAGAGCCGGTACAGGACACCGCGCGCGTACTTTCGCGCTATCTTGACGGCATAATGATCCGTACCTTTGAGCAAAAGGAGGTCGAGGATCTTGCGGAATACGGTTCTATCCCAATAATAAACGGTCTGACCGATTTTTGCCACCCCTGTCAGGTGCTTGCAGATCTTATGACTATCCGCGAGCACAAGGGCAGACTTGACGGCTTGAAGCTCTGCTATATCGGCGACGGAAACAATATGGCTAATTCTCTCATTGTCGGCGGATTAAAGGTCGGCATGGAGGTAGCGACCGCCTGTCCCGATGATTACCGCCCCGACAAGCAGGTGCTCGATTTTGCCAAGGAATACGGCGATAAATACACGCTGACCTCCGATATCCTTGCCGCCGCAAGGGACGCCGACGTTATCTATACCGACGTATGGACATCTATGGGCGAGGAAGCGGAGACCGAAAAGAGGAAGATCGCCTTTGCGGGTTATCAGGTAAACGATGAGGTCATGGCTGTCGCAAAAAGCGATGCAATGGTACAGCACTGTCTGCCCGCTCACCGCGAGGAGGAGATCACAGCTAAGGTCTTTGAAGAACACGCAAACGAGATCTTTGACGAAGCGGAAAACAGACTTCACGCGCAGAAAGCCGTTATGGTCAAGCTGATGGGCGGAAAATAATGGACGAAAATCAGATAGAGGAATTTGCGGCGAAGGCGCAAAAGATGCTCGAGGCTTCAACAAAGCGCAAGGCTGTCGCTTTTAAGCTTCTTGACGAAGAACCGAATATTTTCACAAGCAAGATAGGCGGCACGCCCTATATACCGCATGAAGCTGCCGTTCCTGCGGACAGCACGGGCAGAGAGATGCGGCTTCTCGCGCAGATAGACTGCGCCCTGCTTGACGGCTTGGACGATTATCCTCATGAGGGTATGCTTCAATTCTATTTGTCGGCAAAGGATCCGTGGGCGGAGCAGAAAATAGTTTATCATAAAAATATCGACAAAACCGTTACGCAGTCGGAGGTAATGTCAAAGCTCACCGATATGACGGAGGAGGAAAAAAACATCTTCCCGGTAATAAACGGCGGATACGGTATTGAAACGCAGCTTGTAGAAGAATCAATGAACCGCGATGACGAACGCTGCGGAACGCTTTTGTGCAATTATTTCGCGCAGCTTGTCGGAGAAGAGGAGTTTTTTGAGGTCGCCGATGAATTATCGGAGTACTTCGACCCGGATATGAGCAGCTATTGGCACAAATTAGGCGGATATAAATGCGATCCTCAGTCGTGGACAAGATACCGCTATAAGCCGGGCATGAAGCTCGATTTAGGCAGCGATGAAGAAGAGCTTCTGCTTTTCCAGCTCTCATACGAACACAAATTGGGCAAGGGCTGGCAGGACACCGCCAAGGTCATTATCGGCGACGCGGGAGTTTTGAATTTTACCATAAAGAGAAAGGACTTAAAGTCGCTCGGCTTTGATAAAGCAAGATTTAATGTAAGCAGCTCGTAAGGGTAAAATTAAACAAAAATTAAAAATAACTATTGACAAATCGATTTAAATGCTGTATAATAAAATGTAAATAAAGGGGAGTAGTCGGCGGCGGCTGAAGGCTGCCGTTATATGCGGCGTCAATACACGGATCTGAGCATAACGCTCTGCCCGCTGCATATCTCAGTTCATTATGTATCTGAACGGCGAGACTTTTATTAAGGCAGATGTTTTTTACCGAGTCGTTTTCGGCTTAAATTTCTGCGGCTTAATAAAAGCTCGCTGTTTTTATATTCTATCAATATGAAAGGACATGGTAACATTGCAGGAACGCTATAAGCAAACGCCGGAAGAGCTGTATTACGAATTTAAATCCTCCGCGAACGGTCTGTCGTCCGAACAGGCTGAAAAGAATATGGCAAAATACGGCAGAAACGAGATAACGCAAAAGAAAAAGAAAACTCCGCTGCAAATATTTATTTCGCAGTTCGCGGATTTTCTTGTAATAATCCTTATCATCGCCGCGCTCGTTTCGGCTGTGATGAACGATATTGAAAGCTTTATCGTTATAGTCGCGGTCATCACGATGAACGCGATAATCGGCACTGTCCAGACTATCAAGGCGGAAAAAAGTCTCGATAATCTTAAAAAGCTAAATTCTCCGAGCGCAAAGGTTTTAAGAAGCGGCGAAAAGATCGTCATTCCGTCTGAGGAGGTCACTGTCGGCGATATCGTTATCATCGAAGCAGGAGACAGCATAGCCGCCGACGGCAGACTTATCGAATGCGCTTCGATACAGACGAACGAATCCGCGCTTACCGGCGAATCGCTGAATGTAGATAAATTCAGCGATGTGATAGACTCGGACAAACAGCTTGCCGACAGAAAAAATATGGTCTATTCCGGAAGCTTTGTAACCTACGGCAGAGGAACGTTTATCGTTACCGACGTCGGAATGAACACCGAGGTCGGAAAAATAGCCTCGCTTATCCAGAACGCCGAGGAGCGCAAAACTCCTCTCCAGCAGACGCTCGACAGCTTCGGCAAAAAGCTTTCTATCGCGATACTTGCGATATGTGGACTTGTATTCGTGCTTTCTCTCTGGAGAGAGCCGACAAAGGACTTCAACGCGGTGATGAACTCGCTGATGTTCGCTATCGCGCTTGCGGTCGCGGCGATACCTGAGGCGTTAAGCTCTATAGTAACGATAGTATTGTCGCTCGGCACGCAGAAGATGTCGCGTGAAAACGCCATAATGCGCAAGCTTCAGGCGGTAGAAGGATTAGGCTCGGTCTCGGTAATATGCTCCGACAAGACGGGCACGCTGACGCAGAATAAAATGACCGTCCGCAGGATAGTTTCCGACGGACACGTTATCAGCGAGAGCCAAGCGGATATGCAGAACATCAACGAAAAGCAGCTCGTTATAGCTTCGGTGCTCTGCAACGATTCAAGCTGCCGCGACGGCGTTGACATCGGCGACCCGACAGAGACCGCGCTTATACATTTCGCCCACAAGGCGGGACTTTCCGACGAGGAGATAAGAGAAAATTACAAGAGAATAAGCGAGATACCGTTTGATTCCGACAGAAAGCTGATGTCGACGCTCAATGTCGTAAACGGTAAGCACATCATGTACACCAAGGGAGCTGCCGACGTTCTTACCGGAAGAATGAAGATAAGCGAGGCTCAAAGGAATCAGATAGAGCAGCAGGTCAAGGATCTTTCCATGCAGGGGCTGAGAATACTTTGCTTTGCCTGCAAGGAATTTGACGGAGATACCATAAATACCGATGATGAGAACGATCTCGATTACATGGGACTTATCGCGATGATGGATCCGCCGAGAAAGGAATCTGCTCAGGCTGTCGCGGAATGCAAGAGCGCGGGTATCAAGCCGGTCATGATAACCGGAGATCACATCGTTACGGCTTCCGCTATCGCTAAGGAAATAGGCATACTCGAAAGCTTCAGCGAAGCGGTGGAGGGTTCTGCGCTCGACAGCATTTCTGATGATGATATGGTAGAATATGTTAAAACCAAATCCGTTTACGCAAGAGTTACGCCCGAGCACAAGATAAGGATAGTAAAAGCATGGCAGCGCGGAAACAATATCGTTGCCATGACCGGAGACGGCGTAAACGACGCTCCCGCGTTAAAGCAAGCCGATGTCGGCGTTGCAATGGGTATAACCGGTACGGAGGTATCCAAGGACGCCGCGGCTATGGTGCTTGCCGACGATAATTTTGCTACTATCGTAAAGGCTGTCAAGAACGGCAGAAATATTTACGACAACATCAAAAAATCCATACTTTTCCTGCTTTCGGGAAACCTCGCCGGAATAATCGCGGTGCTGTTCAATTCGCTTGCAGGCTTGCCCGCGCCTTTTGCGGCGATACACCTGCTGTTTATAAACCTGCTGACCGACTCGCTGCCGGCTATCGCGCTCGGTCTCGAGCCTCATTCCGACAGCGTAATGAAGCGCAAACCGCGTCCTGCCAACGAATCGCTCATGACAAAGCCGTTCCTTATCGGCGTAGGCTACAGCGGACTTATCATTTCGATAGCGACGATAGCCGCCTACATGATAGGCTACGGCTCGGAGCACAACAGCGCGCTCGCTATGACAATGGCGTTTGCAACGCTCTGCATTTCCAGACTTTTCCACGGTTTTTCCGCAAAAGCCGACGAACCTGTGATATTTACAAACAAATTCTTCAACAACAAATTCGGACTGCTTGCGTTTGCCGCGGGAATGATCTGCATTTGTCTGGTATTGTTTGTGACCCCGCTCCACTCGCTCTTTAAGATCTCAAACGATCTCAGCGGCTTCGGAATATTCGTTATCTTTGCGTTAAGCTTCGGCTCTATGATAGCGGTACAGCTTGTCAAAGCGCTCATCTGCGCGTTCAAACGCGAAAAATGACAGCAGCCTTCGGGGAACTGTCCTTTACAGCTCCCCGAACAGTATACGGGGGTGAAAAAATGATAATAGATATAACGCAGGAGCTGTTTTCCTGCAATGTTTTCCCCGGCGACCCCGTTCCGCAAAGACAGCGCGTTTTAAGCATTGAAAACGGCGATAAGTGCAATCTGACGGCGTTTTCGATGTGCGCGCACAACGGAACGCACATTGACGCGCCGTTTCACTTTATAAATGACGGCAGCCGCGTCGACGATATAGAGCTTGAGGCGTTTGTCGGTAAGTGCAGCGTTTTTAAGGCTTCGGGAATGATCGCCAGAGACCGCGCGGAAGCTTTTCTGAAAAAAGCAAAGAGCGGCGATGCCGCGCAAAGGCTGCTTTTCGGCGGCAGCGCGATAATTTCCGCCGAAGCGGCAGAGGTGTTCGCCGGCGGGGGAGTGAAGCTTATCGGCTGTGAGAGCCAGACGGTCGGCGATCCTGACGCTCCGGCGGAGGTACACAAGATCCTCCTCGGCGCGGGCACTGTGATATTAGAGGGCGCGGTGCTTAAGGACGTTTCGGAGGGAGTATATTTTCTAAGCTGCGCGCCGCTGAAGCTTGGCGGAGCAGACGGTGCACCCTGCCGCGCGTATCTTATGACGATCTAAAGGAGATGACAGCTATGCAGGATTTTTTATTCGAGTCGGAGCGTTTGGGTATCAGGCGGTTTTTGCCGACCGATGCGGAGGATTTTGCCGAAATTTTAACGGACGAGATAACGTCATATTTTGAACCGTATGAAGCTTTTTCCGAACAAGCCGCTTTAAAGGAGGCCGAAAGGCTCACATATGACGAAAGGTTTTTCGCCGTGATCTTAAAGGACAGCGGAAAGCTTATAGGCAAGATATATTTTGAAAGCATGAAATATTTCGGCTCTTACGAAATAGGCTATTCGTTCAACCGCAGCTTCTGGGGAAACGGATACGCTTCGGAGGCGGTCGGGGCGATGTTCAAGTACGCCTTTGAAAAAATGAAGGTCCGCAGGATCTACGCCGAAGCGGACGTCCGCAACGAGCGTTCGGTAAAGCTTCTCGAAAGGGCAGGCATGAGACGGGAGGGTACGTTTATAAAAAGCGCGTATTTTCAAAAGGACGAAAACGGAAAGCCCGTCTGGAGCGACTTTGCCTGCTTCGCGCTTTTATCGGAGGATTTTTTTGGAAACAATTGATCATACAAAACAAGAACCTGTCTGCGGTTCATGCAACTGTAAATATTTACAGATATATTACAAAATTAAAAAATTACTTGAAATTTTGCGGATAAGATGTTATAATTAAATAAATCTATAGAGGGAGGGGTTATTTATGAGTGAATTTTTCAGTGAGCTTATCAGCAATACGCAGATAATCGGCTGGGCGATAACGTTTGTTGTCATGCTGATAGTCGAGGGGCTTACGTTTAACGCTCTCGTTTCGGTGTGGTTTGCCGTTGCCGCGCTTTTTGCGATGTTTGCGGCTATCGGGGGGCTTTCGTTCGTATGGCAGCTTGCGATATTTGTCGTTTCAAGCATAGTCCTGTTTATTTTAACGAGACCGCTTGTGAAGAAGCTCAAAGGCGACCCGCCCGATCCCAATGCCGATTACGACATCGGACAGACCGCCGTTGTCATCGAGGACGTTGTCAATAATGAGAACAAAGGCAGAGTAAAGCTCAACGGAGTAGATTGGGCGGCGCGTTCAGCAGACGGAGCGGACATCGCGGAGGGAGCGATAGTAACGGTAAAAAGCGTTGACGGCTCAAAGCTTATAGTCGCGCGCTGAAAATATTTATATGGAGGAATCAACTTATGGATCATATAGTTCTGATACTGATAATACTGGTGATACTGCTTGTGATCGTTGTAGCAAATCTCAGGATAGTACCGCAGTCATATGTTTATGTTATCGAGCGTTTCGGCGCATACCGCACCTCATGGGGAACGGGCATACATCTTAAAGCCCCGTTTATCGACCGCATAGCCAAGCAGGTCAACCTAAAGGAGCAGGTAATAGATTTTCCGCCGCAGGACGTTATCACTAAGGATAATGTTTCCATGAAGATAGACACGGTAATATTCTTTATGATAACCAATGCCATGCAGTTTACATACGGCGTTGAGAGACCTATCAAGGCGATAGAAAATCTCACATCTACATCACTTCGTAATATAGTCGGCGACCTCGACCTCGAGGCTACGCTCACCTCGCGCGATTTTATAAACTCTAACATAACGAGGGTGCTCGACGAAGCGACCGACCGCTGGGGAATCAAGGTTATCCGCGTTGAGCTGAAAAGCATTATCCCGCCTCCGGAGATACAGGATTCGATGGAAAAGCAGATGAAGGCTGACCGTGAACGCCGTGAAAAGGTAATTCAGGCGGAAGCGGAAAAGAAGTCGCAGATACTTGTTGCAGAGGGTGAAAAGGAATCCAAGATACTTCGCGCTCAGGCGGACAAGGAAGCCAAGATATTGCAGGCCGACGCTATAAAGCAGCAGAAGATACTTGAAGCCGAAGGTGAAGCGCAGGCTATACAGATGATCCAGCAGGCGCTTGCGGACAGCATCGTAAAGCTGAATACGGCTAATCCTAACGAGGCGGTCCTTCGTCTCAAGAGCCTTGAAGCGTTCCAGAAGGCTGCCGACGGACAGGCTACAAAGATCATTATCCCGAGCGAGATACAGGGTATCGCAGGTCTTGCGGCGGGCATAAAGGAAGTAATGACCGACGACAAGGGAACGGTAACACCGAGAAGAATACAGTAAAAATATTACAGACCTCCGGGGATAATTCCGGAGGTCTTTTTTGCGTTCAGTATACTTCCTTGTATTTTATGCCGTTTTTTCTTAGCAGCTCTGTTACCATGCCGGTATCCGCGCTAAGCGCGAGAGAGTACCCGCAGCCGCTGCCGATATTCTTTGGCGTTGGCACAACGCGGCTTTGTATGCCGTGCGTCCGAAGAAGCCGCTGAGCCTTGTTAGCATAGGTAACAGAGGTCATACCGATCAGATGTTCCATATGATACTAAAAATACTGCAAAACGCAGCCGTTTCTCCTTTCATAAGATCAAAGCGCCGAAGCGCTCTGATACATATTATGAATCTGTTTTAAAACTGTCATCATCGGTAAAGGCTTCATAAAGCGCTGCGCTGAAGCGCGGCAGGGTAAGCTCTATAGAGCCTGTTTCGTCCGAGACGATCTCTTTTATCTCATCAGCCGGAGTAGCACCGCTGTAGGTCTCCTCATCGGAGTTTATAAGCGGGATAAGCCTTTGCTTTGAGCCTAATGAAAGAGAAAAGCTCTGCTCCGCGCCGGAAAAATTAAAAACGCAAACTATAGTCTGATCCTCAGCCGAACGCTTGAAGGCGTAAACGTTTTGCAGATCGTTGTCCGCCATAAGCCAGCTAAAGCAGCTCCGGTTGTATTCGGCGTTGTAAAGCGCGGGGTTTTCAAGATAGATATTTGACAGGCGTTTGAAATATCTGTTAAAGCTCTCGTGAAGCGGGTATTTAAGAATATCGGTGTCCTGCGGGCGGGTCTCGTCCCATTCGCGGAGCTGGGCGTTCTCGCCGCCCATAAAATTCAGCTTCTTGCCGGGGTGAGCGAACATATAAGTATACATAGCCCTTGCCTGCGGAAATTTTTCCTCGTATTCTCCCCACATTTTCTGGATCAAGGTGGCTTTTCCGTGAACGTTCTCATCGTGAGAAAATTCGAGCAGATAAAGCTCATTGTAAAAATACTGCATGGAAAAGGTCAGCTTGTGGTGATGATAACGTCTTTCGATAGGCGGCGTTCTGAAATAATTGAGCGTGTCGTTCATCCAGCCGAGATCCCATTTGTAGTCAAACCCGAGACCGCCGTATTCGACGGGGGCGGTTATCTTCGGAAAGGATGTCGAATCCTCGGCGATAAGCATACAATCGGGGTGCATTCTTTGCAGACCGCTGTTCATGCGCTTGAAAAAGTCGAGCGAGTTCGGATTTATCCCGCGCGCCGGATCACCGAGCCAGTAGATCGCGCGGCTTATAGCGTCCATTCTAAGTCCGTCAAAGTGGTAAACGCTCAGCCAATAATTAGCGCAGGACTGCATAAAGACAGCCGCCGCGGGCTTGTTGAATTGGAAATTAGCAGTTCCCCATTCGCTTAGAGAAACATCGGAAGCGGGATATTCGTAAAGCTCCGTGCCGTCAAAGCGTTTTAGCGCGTAGTCGTCTATCGCAAAATGTACCGGAACAAAGTCCATTATCGCGCCGAGACCCGCGTTGTGCAGCTTGTCGATAAGCTCCATAAGCTCCTCAGCCGTGCCGTAACGCGATGTTGGCGAAAAAAAACCGGTATTCTGATACCCCCATGACCCATCGACCGGGTGTTCGGAGAGCGGCATAAACTCAACGTGAGTAAAGCCGTGCTCTTTCATGTACGTTATAAGCGGTTCGGCGATAGAGGAATAGGTGTGCATAGTCTCCTGCTCCTCGTCCGCAAACCGCCATGAACCGAGGTGCATTTCATAGATATTGAGCGGCTTGTTGTAATTTTTATCGCGCTGCGCCAGCCATTTTTCATCGGTAAATTTGTAAGCGTGGATATCTCTTATGATACTGTTCCATTTAGGTCTAAGCTCCATTCCGAAGCCGTAGGGATCGCAGCGTTCGGAACAGCCGCCGTCATTGTTGTAGATAACGTACCGATAAATATCGCCCTCTTTTCCAAAAGGGTTGTACGCTTCCCAGAAGCCGTTGATCAATTCCATAGATTGCGGATCCCAGTCGGTGAAATCCCCCTTGACGACAACGCCGCGCGCGTTCGGAGCGTATACTCTGAAAACCGTACCCCCTCCCGGCGTAAGATGCGCCCCGAGAAACTCATAAGCGTCAAAGCATTCTGCATTGTAAAAGCTGTTTATGTCCATGTTTTATCCTTTCCGCGCGGTCTGATCGGCAGCGCTCGTCATTTTTTTGATAAGCCTGATAAATTCAAGACTGTCCTCTTCACCGAGGCGGGAAAAAATATCGTCAAAGAAATTGCAGATATTTTCTCTTTTGGATTCGATATATTCGCTTCCGCCTTCGGTAATTTTAATAAAGATTTTCCGCTTGTCCCTGTCGGAACGGGCTGTACGCTCTCCAGCGCGATCGCGGCGAATCTGGCGAAGGGGTATTCCCTGTCGGAAGCGGTGCGGGTTATAAAGCCTTTTTTTTCGAGCGAATTAAGCGTTGCGGCAATGCGCGGGGTAGTGGCGTTAAGCGCTTTCGCAAGCTCTCCGGAGAGATACATTTTCTCCGGTTCAAGGTTCAAAAAAGAGAGCAGCCTGCACTCGCCGCGCAGAAATTCCGCCGTAATATCCGGTTTCGCGCTGAAATAAACGTCTTTCAAGGCTTCCATAAAGCTTTCGGTTATCATGCGGGAGGTCATATCAAACAAACTCCTTTCAAAAGCGAAATAATCTAACACTGTTAGAATCTAATACTATTAGATATTATATCATAAATTAAAAATATTGTCAATAGTACTTGACTATTTTAATATGATATGGTATACTAATTCAAAAGAAAATATAGAGCTGTTGTTAAAATTTTCTAAATTTTGTCGAAAAGGGGAGTGATCTGTATGTCTTTTGATTATAGTATGCTTGTCGCTATAGCAGAAAACAGCGGACGTGAAACGTTCATAACCGATGAGAATTTTAATATTTTGTGGACAAACAGCGAAACAACACTTACAGCCAATTTACTAAGATCGAACGCAAGAGGAATTTCCGATCTGCCCGATAAGGAAAATGTGATAAGCTGTACCGACGGTATTTTGAAGATCCTGCCGATAATAAAGGATTCGCAAAAGCTCGGATATTTCATAGAGAAATACGAGAGCGCAGGATTGCTGAGTATGCTGTCCGGAACGGATTTTTTTGAAGATTTTTCCGAACAGTACAACGCGCTCAGAAGAGAAATGGCGGATTCCGTAAAGGATCTATGCTTCAGATACGGCGACAGAAACAACTATGAAAGGCTCAAACAATATCTGGCGAATAGTGCAAACATGGCTGCCATGCTCAAGGTGATGTCTTTCAAAAAGGATCCCGGTCAGATAGATCTGTACAGATCCGCGTCTTTCTGCTGCGATGTTTTCAAGGTAATGCTTGAAGGCAAAAAAAATGTGAAGTTCTCATTTGATCTTAGACCCGGACTTTATGCAAAGGTACACCGTGCGGCATACGAGTATGCGCTGATGAATCTTCTGCTCAACGCCTATATGTATTCATACGCTCCAGGCAATAACAAAAGAGAAATGACCCTTACGGCGTATAACGAAAACGATTTGAATTACACGATAGTAACGGACAGCGGAAAGTCGGTCAGGGCAAAGCAGCTGGAAAAATACAAAAACCCGGCGTTCAGCGCAAGAAAGGAAAAGGATAAAGGAGAAGGTCTCGGGATAGCGTTTGTTGCGGCATTTGCCGAAAAATATCACGGAAGCTTCAATTATGAAGAAGCCAAAGACGGCGGCATCAAAGCGGTGCTGACGCTGCCCTATGATAAAAACGCAAGCAATCTTGTTTTTATGACGCCTTTCGGAGACGAGAGAAACAGAGAAAATTTCTGGGATATAGTAAACAAGTGCGCGACCGCTGATGATGTAAAAAGGATCAAGGATCATCTTTATAAATACAGAGGAGAATATTAACAGGTTCGTCCGAATAGATATATTTCGGGGACAATTTGTCCGCTTGAAAAATATCTATGAGAGGAAGAAGATCCTATGAAAATCAAAAATTTTGCGATTTTGCTTACCGCCGCCGCGCTGATATTGCAGCCGCAGCTTATAAGCGTAAAAGCCGGCGGACCTGCCGCAGAACAAGCCTATATCCAAGCGGCGGCAGAGCTGCCCGAGGGGATAGACGCCGAGAGTGTATACGTCTGCGAGACGCAGGGCGGGGAGACGCTTTATGAGAAAAACAGCGATGAAAAGAAACCGATGGGGCATTTTGCCAAGCTAATGGCGGTACTGCTTGCGGCGGAATCGCTTGAAAGCGGAAAGCTGTCGCTCGATGACACCGTGACGGTAAGCGCGAATGCAAATTCAAAGCAGGGCACGCAGATCTGGCTTGACGCGGGCGAGAAGATCTCCGCCGAGGAGCTTATAAAGTCGATAACGATAGGTAACGCCAACGACGCCGCGGCTGCTCTCGGAGAGCATATGTACGGCAGCGAACAAGCGTTTATCGACGCGATGAACAAGCGCGCAAAGCAGCTTAAAATGAAAGATACCAAATTTGCCGACTGCTGCGGAACGGATAAAAACAGTGTAACGACCGCTAAAGATCTTGCCGTTCTTTGCTCGGAGCTCGCAAAGCATAACGACTTTACAGACTATTTTCTGACATGGATAGACAATGTAAGAGGTCAAGCTGTAGAGCTTGTCAGCACAAACAGGCTTGTAAGGACGTATAAGGGACTGAAGGGCGGAAAGTCCTGTGCTCCGGAGGGTACGGGAGAATCGCTTGCAGTGTGGGCAAATAAAGGAGATATGAGCGTTTGTGCGGTGCTGATCGGCTGCAAAAGCGACGACGATAAATTTTCTCAGGCAAGCGATCTGCTTGACAGCGCGTTCGCAGGATTCAGACTTTTTTCACCCGAGATCGACAAGAAATTCTGCGACGATATTTCCGTGACCGGCGGTGAAAAATTAAAGGTATCTGTAAAGCTTAAAAGCTTTTCACCCGCCGTCGTCCCCGCAGGAAGCTCTTCGCGCATCGAATGCAGGAGCGAGCTTAAGGACAGCCTGAAGGCTCCGGTAAAAAAAGGAACGCGGGTCGGCAGACTTGTTTATTCGCTTGACGGCAAGGATATATTGACCGTTGAAACGGCCGCCGCCGAAGCGGTCGGAAGAATGACATATACCGCGGCACTCAAAAAGAGTTTGTGCAATCTGTTCAATTTAAAGCATTGAATTTGTACAGAATACACAAAACTTCTTGGGTTTTAAGATAAAGTCTTGAATTGTTCATAAAAGTATTGTATAATTATCTTAATATTCCAATTACGGAAAGGATATGACTGAAATTATGTCTTTGAAACTCAATTCAGAATACTTAAGACCTTTTGTCGCCGAGCATGAGCTTGACGCTGTCGCGCCGCTCGTTTCCGCCGCGCATAAGACGCTTACCGAAAAAAGCGGTCTCGGTGCGGATTTTCTCGGCTGGACCGATCTGCCGGTCAATTATGACAAGGAAGAATTTGCAAGGATAAAGTCCGCCGCCGAGCGCATAAAGAAAAGCTGCGATGTGTTTATCGTTATCGGTATAGGCGGCTCTTACCTCGGCGCAAGAGCGGTGATAGAAGCGGCGAGATCCTCGCTGTACAACGTTCTCGAAAAGGATACTCCCGATATCTACTATGTCGGAAACAGCATAAATCCCACCTATCTTGCCGAGATACTTTCCATCTGCAGGGGCAAGGATATATGCGTCAACGTCATCTCCAAGTCGGGCACTACCACCGAGCCGGCGCTTGCTTTCAGGATCTTCAAGAAGCTTCTCGAGGACAAGTACGGCAAGGAGGGCGCTAAGGACAGGATCTTCGCGACCACCGACAAGGCTAAGGGCACGTTAAAGCAGCTTTCCGATACCGAAGGGTACGAGACGTTTGTCGTTCCCGACGACGTCGGAGGACGTTTTTCGGTGCTTACGGCGGTAGGACTGCTGCCTATCGCGGTCGCCGGCATAGATATTGACGAGCTTATGGCGGGCGCAGCCGCGGGAATGGAGAAATATTCCGCCGACGACGGAAACGACTGCTATAAATATGCGGCTTTGAGAAATATTCTTTATAATAAAGGCAAGAGCGTTGAAATGCTCATAAGCTACGACCCGAGCTTTGTTATGATGGCGGAGTGGTTCAAGCAGCTTTTCGGAGAGAGCGAGGGCAAGGATCAGAAGGGTATCTTCCCGGCGTCCGCGACCTTCTCGACCGATCTTCATTCGCTCGGTCAGTTTATCCAGAACGGTTCAAGGATAATGTTCGAGACGGTGATAGACGTTAAAAACCCGAAGCAGGATATTTATCTCGAACCGGACGGGGAGAACCTTGACGGACTGAATTTCCTGACGAACCAGAATATGTCGGTAGTAAACCGCAAGGCGTTTCAGGGCACGGTGCTTGCACATACCGAGGGCGGCACGCCGAATATCGTGATAGAGTTAGACGATCTTTCGCCGCGCTCCTTGGGCGAGCTTATCTATTTCTTCGAGAGAGCCTGCGCGGTGTCGGGATATATGCTGGGAGTGAACCCGTTCGATCAGCCGGGCGTTGAGAGCTATAAAAAGAATATGTTCGCGCTTCTCGGCAAGCCCGGATACGAGGACAGAAGGGCGGAGCTTGAAGCCGCTCTGATGTGATATAAATTAATGTGATCTTCGCACTCGGTCTATAGTACGCGTGCGGAAAAAATAAAAGTCGTCAGACAGAAATGGAGAATTTACTATGATCAATTTGATCCCCGGAAAAAAAGGAACAGGAAAAACTAAGATATTGGTTGACGCTATCAAAGAAGCTTCCGAAAAGGCAACGGGATATGTTGTCTGCATCGAAAGAGGCATGAAGCTTACCTATGACATACCTCATAAGGTAAGACTCGTCGACGCCGAGGAGTACGGCATTACGAGCTATGACGCTTTTTACGGCTTTGTAGCGGGATTTTTAGCCGGAAACTACGACATACAGGAGATCTACGTTGACGGTATACTCAGGATAGGCGGAAGAGATTACGAGGAATTCGGCGCGATGATCGAAAAGATCGCTATTCTCTGCAAGGATATAAAGCTTGTTTTCACCGTTTCGGCAGATCCCGAGGAGCTTCCCGCAAAGGTAAGAGCCTTTATTAAGTGAAAAATTATTAACAATTTTTAAACAAATCCGTGAAAGCCCTTGACAAATGAGCGTTTCGGGGATATAATGGAATTTAGTGCTGCAATGCTGGCGGCATATGGGTATGAAAGGGTGTGCTTTTAACGTGATCATACAGCTTAGAGAGCTTTTTAACGTTGAAGGACAAACTGTAAAGATCGACGATACGGTCTCGGCGGAGGAGCTGTCTGCTTTGGGCGGATACGAGCAGTATGCTTCGGATATGCGCCTTTTAGGGAAAATAGCCAACCGCGCCGGAGTGGTAACTCTTTCGTACGCTGTCTCGGTAACGCTGAGGCATTTATGCGACAGATGCTCGGAGGAATTTGAGCGCGAATACGGCTATGAGCTGACTCACACGCTGGTAACGTCTCTCGAGGACGACGGGGGAGAGTATGAGGAGGACTATATACTCTGCCCGGAAAACGCTCTCGACCTGACCGAGCTTGCATTGTCGGATCTGAGACTGTCGCTGCCGACGAAGATACTTTGCAGGGAGGACTGCAAGGGGCTTTGTCCGGAATGCGGCAAAAATCTAAACGAAGGCGGCTGCGACTGCGGTAAATAACTGCCGCATGGCAATTGACCTGTAAAACAAGTTTTAAGGAGGTGCCGGAATTGGCAGTACCAAAGAGAAAAACTTCCAAAGCAAGACGCGATAAGAGACGTTCTGCTGTATGGAAGCTTGACGCACCCGCTCTCAGCAGATGCTCAAACTGCGGCGAGCTTACCGCACGCCACAGAGTTTGCAAAAATTGCGGATATTACAAGGGCGTTCAGGTGATAAACAAGGAAGAAGCCTGATAGCAGGGTGTGTTTGTTGTTACAGACGTTAGGGGCGAAAACGCGCCCCGCGTATCTGTAGCTGTTTTGATATGTTTTCTATGGGCAGAGGAGGTTGGAGCCTTCTCTGCTCTTGTTATAACAGAGGTATGATCTAAATGTCGGTAAAGGTAACGGGAGTACAAAAAAGAAGTCCTGCCCACAGGCACGGCATAAAAGCGGGCGATCTGCTGATATCGGTAAACGGTCATGAGATAACGGACGTGCTCGACTATATGTTCTATGCGGCGGAGGCGGTGACATCGCTCAGGCTGGAGCGGGACGGCAGGGCTTTTGAAAGGCTGATAAAAAAGTCGGAATATGACGATCTCGGAATGGAATTTTCTTCCTTTTTAATGGACGAGAAAAGAAGCTGCTCAAACAAATGTATCTTCTGCTTTATCGACCAGATGCCCCCGAATATGCGCGAAACGCTCTATTTTAAAGACGACGACGCGAGACTGTCATTTTTGCAGGGCAATTACGTTACGCTGACAAATCTTTCGGATAAGGATATACAACGCATAATAGATATGAAGCTGAACATCAACGTTTCGGTGCATACGACAGACCCCGAATTGCGCTGTAAAATGATGAACAACCGCTTTGCCGGAGAAAAGCTCAAATATCTGAAAATGATGACCGACGCGGGACTTATGCTCAATTGTCAGATAGTCTGCTGTCCGGGGATAAACGACGGAGATCGGCTTAAAAGGACGCTAAACGATCTGTATTCGCTCATGCCGAATATAACCTCCGTCGCGGTAGTGCCGGTAGGACTTACAAAATACAGAGAAGGACTTTATCCGCTTAAAATTTTCGACAAGCAAAGCGCCGCCGAGGTCATAGATATAATCTCTCAGGCGCAGCAGCGTTCCTTGGAGGAATACGGAACGCGAATGGTCTTTGCCGCCGATGAATTTTATATAACGGCGCGCCTGCCTTTCCCCGTAGCCGAATTTTACGAGGATTATCCGCAGTATGAAAACGGCGTTGGGCTTTGCCGTTCGCTGATAGACGAAACGCGCGCCGCGATAAAGACGGCAGTCTATGACGGCGCAGAGCGCACGGTCACTATCGCCTGCGGCGTCGCCGCAAGGGAGGTACACGAGCTTCTTGCCGGAGAGATAACGGCGGCGTTTGAAAAAATAAAAATAAATGTCGTGCCGATAATAAACCGCTTTTTCGGGGAAACAATAACCGTATCGGGACTTTTGACGGCGCAGGATCTTTTGGCGCAGCTGAGCGGCAGGGAGCTCGGCGATGAGCTGCTGATATCCTCGGCGATGCTGAAAGCCGACGAGCCGGTATTTCTCGACGATGTGCCGCTTGAAAAGCTCATTGAAATGCTCGATATTAAAATAACGCCGTGCGCCAATGACGGATACGAATATCTTGACGCCGTGCTCGGCGTATAAAACAGCAAGGAGTTGATAAATGCCATGCCGCTTCCGCTTGTTGCAGTAGTCGGCAGACCCAACGTTGGAAAATCCACGCTTTTTAACAAGCTTGTGGGTCAGCGTATCTCGATAGTTGACGATACGCCTGGGGTCACGCGCGACAGGATATATTCAAAATGCGAATGGCTCGGCAGGGAGTTTATGCTTGTAGATACCGGAGGCATCGAGCCGGATTCGCAGGATATAATACTTTCACAAATGCGCAGACAGGCGCAGCTTGCCATTGAAAAAGCCGATGTGATAATTTTTGTAACAGATATGAGATCGGGCGTTACCGCGGCAGATGAGGAGGTCGCGGCGATGCTTAGAAGATCGGGTAAAAGGGTGATACTCTG
>CANQCJ010000017.1 GCA_947589205.1 uncultured Ruminococcus sp.
CTCCTTTGAAGATACTTCATACGCTTTAGCGCGCGTTTTTTAAGACCTTGACGTTTTCAGCCATATTTTCGGCGCCGAAAAGATACGAGCCGGAAACGAGCACGTCCGCGCCGAGAGAAGCGACCCTTCCGGCAGTTTTGCCGTTTATGCCGCCGTCTGCCTGAACATAGATCCTTCTGCCCGAAGCGTCTGCGAACGCGCGGGCTTTTCGGATCTTGTCGAGAGTCTGTTCGATGACAGCCTGTCCGCCGAAGCCGGGCTCTACCGTCATGATAAGTATAAGATCGACAAGATCTATTAACGGCTTTATCACCTCGACATCGGTCGCGGGCTTTACGGTGATACCCGCCTTGCAGCCGAGTGAACGGATCTTTTTAAGTACATTGCCGGGTTCGTCGGTCGATTCATAGTGGACGGTTATGAGCGACGCGCCCAGGCGCGCATAATGCTCGACATATCTTATCGGTTCGTTTATCATAAGGTGAACGTCGATAGGCAGCGAGAGCAGCCCTTTGACGCTTGCAAGCACCGGTTCGCCAAAGCTTATATTCGGCACAAAGCTCCCGTCCATAACATCGAAATGCAGCCAGTCCGCGCCGGAAGCTTCGACCCTTTTCATTTCCTCGCCAAGTCGGGAAAAATCTGCGGCAAGAAGCGAAGCCGAAACCAAATTCTCCATTTTTTTCGCCTCCTTTGACATCATTATAACACATAAGCGTGAAAATGTCAAACAAAAAACGCCCGCATTTTTAAGTACGGACGTTTCATTAATTACTTTACAAGCGATTTAGCAAGAGCCGACTTCTTTCTTGCGGCGTTATTCTTGTGGATAATGCCCTTTGTGCAAGCCATATCGACCTTCTTGATAGCTGTCCTTACAACTGCTTCCTTGTCGCTCGCGTTGCTTTCAACAGCGGCGGCAGCCTTTTTCAGAGCGGTCTTGAGATCGCTTTTAACAGCCTTGTTTCTGAGCGCCTTAGCGTCGTTGACCTTAACTCTCTTCTTAGCGGATTTGATATTAGGCACCTTGGTGTCCCTCCCTCTTTAACGAATATTATTCGCTCATTTCGGATAAACTAACTGCGTGACTGAGAGGGAAACGCAGCAGCTACTTAAACAAGCACTTTATTTATTATATCACATTAAAAAACTAATTTCAAGTGTTTTTCAAAAAAATTTTCACTGTTTTTGGCTGCCGCTTTTGTTCAATTTCACCAATAACGCTGAAGGAATGGTATAAAAATGGGAATAAACACCGACCTTGCGCTTGAAGCTTACACCAATGAAGCGAAGATAAAAAAGCTTGACGGCGCGGATATATGCGAAAGCTATGACGACGATGCAAGGCTGAAAATTACCGAAATCAACGTGACGAGCGAGTATGCCGCAAAACGGCTCGGCAAGCCGATAGGAAAATACATCACCCTCGAAAGCGAAGAGGACTTTGCCGAATATTCGCCATGCGCGGGCGCACGAAAAGCCGCCGTATGCAGCGCGCTCAAAAGCGTTTGCGGAGACGCCGACGGACTTACGCTGTTTGCCGGTCTCGGCAACAGGCGGATAACCCCCGACAGTCTCGGACCGCTTGCGGCGGACAGGATCTTCGCGACAAGGCATATCAAACGGCTGGCTAAGGATATAGACTGCTCGGAGCTTGGCGAAAGCGCGGTCTCTGCGGCGGGAGTTATGGCGCAGACGGGACTTGAATCGGCGGAGCTTTTAAGCGCGCTGTGCGAAAAATTCAGACCCGCCCGCGTGATAGTCTGCGACGCGCTCGCCTGCTCCGAACCGTCTCACATGGGCAGGACGATACAGATAAGCGCAAGCGGTATCGCTCCGGGAAGTGGGGTGGAAAATTCCCGAGCGGAAATTTCACAGCGTACTCTCGGCGCGCCGGTGACTGCGATAGGCGTGCCTACCGTTTCACGGCTCATGTGCGACGACGAACGCTTCGGCGGACTTATGATAACCCCAAAAACGGTCGACAAGCTCGTTATGTTCGCTTCGCAGCTCATTTCCGGCGGCGTCAACGCCTTTTTGCATCCGTCGCTTTCGGACGAGGAAATTGAGTCGCTGGTTATGTAAAATTTTTGTAAATAAGTTTGTATTCATAATTGAAAACGTTTTCTGAAATCGTATACCGCCGAGTTTTCAACCGTCAATTGTTAAAATGACTAAAAATCAACTTTCGATATGCTGCAAAATGCCGATTGAAATTTTTTGTTAAAATTGCTATAATAATAGTAGTTGAAAACGTAACGTGTTGTCAACATCTATTAGGAGGTAATTAATTATGAAGACAATGAAAAGAATTTTGGCAGGTGCGCTTGCTCTGACCATGACTGCTGCGCTTGCTTCCTGCGGCGGAAGCAAGGACGGCGGCTCAGACACGACCGAGTCAAAGAGCACCGGTAAAGAGCTTAATTCCGAAGCTAAAGAGCAGATAGCCGGACTTCAGGATCAGCTTCCCGACGTTGAGCTTGAAAACAAGACGATCAAATGGATGGCTCACTATGACATCAATCCCCAGAACGGCGCTGTTAAAGCTCCGGGTCTTGAGCTGTTCGAGCAGAAGTACGGCGGTAAGGTAGAGTATGTTTCCACCACTTGGGAAACAAGATACGACGATCTTGCCACTAAGGTCATGGGTAAGGAAGCCCCCGACTTCTTCCCCGCTTCCGATATGGACTCCTTCCCGTTCGGCGCGATAAGAGGAATGTTCGAGCCTATCGACGATTATGTAGATCTTAATTCCGATCTCTGGGCTTCCACAAAGGAATCATGCGATAAGTTTATGTACAACGGCGGACACTATGTTGCAGTTATCGACGTTTCACCTAACTATGTCTGCGCATACAACAAGTCCACGATAGAGGGCGCGGGTCTTGACGATCCTGCCGAGCTTTATGCTAACGACGAGTGGACTTGGGATACCTTCAGCGATATGTGCGTAGAATTTACCGACGCCGAAAACGACAAGTACGGTCTTGACGGCTACTGGTACGGCAACGCGCTTTCTGAGACCTCCGGCGTTCCGCTTATCGGTATGGACGAGAACGGTCACCTTGTAAACAATATGTCCGATCCTAACGTTGAAAAGGCTCAGGACTTCATGTATGAGCTTGGTAAGCAGGGCGTAATGTTCGACCGTTCGTCAAACGGCTGGAGCACGCGCGGAGACGGTACTACCGGTGAAGGTCTCGGTTCTAACCTCACGCTGTTCATACCTGTAGGTCTGTGGGCTCTCCAGGGCGCGGTTGAAACGACCGCACCGTTCGGCGATATGGCTGCGGGCGAGGTAATGTTCGTTCCTATGCCGAGAAATCCCGACAGCGATACATATTACATCTCGTCAAGAGTTGAAGGCTATCAGCTCTGCCTCGGCGCACCTAACCCCGAGGGCTTTGCGGCATATATGAACTGCCTCATGGTTGCAAGAGACGGCGCTGCCGATATAAACGATCAGGTTTATATGGACGAATACAAGTGGAGCCAGGAAATGATCGACATGATGCACACCATTACTGATATGGCTCGCGCTAACCCTGTATTCGACTTCCAGAACGCTGTTTCCTCCGAGCTTAACACCGTAATGCAGAGCGTTTCTCAGGCTACTATGATAACCGGCGGCGACGCTACCACATGGACTCAGTGCCGTTCGACCTATGAAACTCAGGTAGACTTCCTTATTGATGAGATCAACTCCAAGATGGGTACCGAGGACGCGGCTGCGGCTGAAGAATAATAATAGTTTTCAAACTTCCATAATAACCTTCAGGCTGTCTGCGCCGTTTTCCAATGAAAGCGGCGCGGCAGTTTTTTTACTGTCAAAAATCAGAATATTTGTCCGATAAGGCGCATATATTCTCAATAAGCAATTGCGAAAATGACAACGGAGGAATGTTTTTTATGGATCTTAAGCTTAACAGAGAAAGGATAGTCTGCTCCGTTCCCGTGCTCGATACCGAGGTGACGCAGACAGTAGAGCATGATTTTTACCTGCCCGATTACTGTCCGGATATTTTCAGGGTGTTAAAGTGCTGCATAATCCCGGGAATATCCTCGACAGGAATAAACGGCAATCGGCTGACGTTCGATCTGAACGTGGTGGTAAGAGTACTCTACCGCTCGCAGGACGCTTCGGGGATAAGCTGCATAGAGCAGAGCTTCGACTATTCAAAAACGCTCGATCTTCCCGCAGACACGATAAATCCCGGCATAAGCGTCACACCGCAGGTAGAATACGTCAACTGCCGTGTGGTAAATCCGAGACGGCTCGATGTGCGCGGAAATGTGATGTGTACGGTAAAGGTGACGGGAGAACGGACCGTTGACGCGGTGAGCGACGCATTCGGCGCGGGTATACAGCTTAAAAAAGCGCCGATAGTTTTCCCCGCAAAACGCCTTGTCTGCGCTAAACGCATAACGGTCATCGAGGAGCTGGAGCTTGCCGCGGGAAAGCCGCCGTTCGGCGCACTGCTCAGAAGCTCGGTGCTGGTGAAAAAGGGCGAGACAAAAATTATTCCCGGAAAGCTGATAACAAAGGGCGAAGCGGAAATAGATCTGCTTTATCTCCCGAGGGACAGCAGCGGCTCTGCGCCGGAAGCGATGAAATTTTCGATACCGTTCAGTCAGATAATCGACATAGAGGGTATCGAGGAGGGCTTTGAAACGGATATCGACATAAGCGCGTCAAAGTGCGTTATGATCCCGAAAAACGGCGAGACAGAGGGTCTTGAATGTGAGCTTGTGCTGCTTGTCGGCATAACGGCGGTCAGGTATGAAACACGTGAGCTTGTAAACGACGCTTATTCAACGCTTTATGAGAGTGAATGCACATCTCTCGGCGAAGCTCCCGCGCTTGAAGCAAAGCGGCTGAATGTGAACGCGGCGGCGGAATGCAGTATAAGCTGTTCGGACGGCGGTATTGCAAAGGTGTTCGATCTGTGGTGCGACAAAACGAGCGTATCGGCGCGGTTTGACGAATCGAAGGGGTGTGCTGTCATCTTCGGAAGCGTCATGCTATGTATGCTCGGAAAGCTCGAGGACGCTACTGCCGTTTATGCGGAAAAGGAATGCGCCTTTGAGCTGCCTATAGAAAGCATAAATGAGCCTGCCGAAATTACCGCTGTATGCAGCGGTGTGAGCTGTTCGTATAACCTTGCGGATAACGGTACGGTCTCGGCAAAAGCGGAAGCTCAGCTGAGCGTTACGGTATGCAGGCGGGGAGGCAGCGAGCTTTTGAGCGAGATAAAGGTGTTCACCGACAGACCAAAGCAGACGGATAAGCGCTGCGCCGTCAAGATCTGCTACACCGACAGTACCGAGAGCCTTTGGGAGATCGCGAAGAAGTATTCGACCAATACTCAGGCGATAACGGAGGAAAATCCTGCGGAGGAGGAGCAGAACGAAAGATCAAATTGCAGACGCGCGCTTATTATCCCGATAAAGAACTAAAGACGGAGGAGCTATCTATTATGAACGATATTTACAGCGATATTGCGTTACGCACCGGAGGGGATATATATATCGGAGTGGTGGGTCCGGTGCGGACCGGAAAATCCACCTTTATAAAAAATTTCATGCAGCAGCTCGTTATCCCGAATATCGACAGCGATTTTCGCAGGGAGCGGGCAAGCGATGAGCTTCCGCAGTCGTCCGGCGGCAGAACTATAATGACGACAGAGCCGAAATTCATTCCCGAGGAAGCTGTCGCGATAGACTTAGGCTCGGCGCACTTTTATCTGCGGCTGATCGACTGCGTAGGATACGTCATACCGAGCGCACAGGGATATTTTGAGGACGAAGCCCCGCGCATGGTGATGACTCCGTGGTTTGACGCGGAGGTGCCGTTCAACATGGCGGCGGAGGTCGGCACGCGAAAGGTAATAAGCGAGCATTCGACAATAGGCATAGTTGTGACTGCGGACGGCAGCTTTACGGGACTTCCGAGAGAAGAATATGAGGAATGCGAGGAGCGCGTTATAAGCGAGCTTAAGGAAGCGGGAAAACCGTTTGTTACGCTGTACAACTGCACCGCGCCGGAGAGCTTTGAAGCGCGCGAGGAAGCGGCAAGACTTTCGGAAAAATATTCCTGCTGCGTAATGCCGGTAAACTGCGAACAGCTTAATGTTGAGACGATTGAAAAAATACTTACCGAGGTGCTCTATGCTTTCCCGATACAGGAAATAAGCGTAGAAGCTCCCGGCTGGCTCAATACTCTTGAAAAGGGTCACTGGCTAAAGACAGAGGTCTACAGCTGCATACGCCGCGCGGCAAACGAGGTAAATTCACTTAAGGATCTCGATGCATTCGTTTCCGTACTCAGCGAATGCGAGTATATAAACTCCGCTAAGGTATCGAGCAAGGATCTTTCCTGCGGAAAAGCGGTGGTGTCGGCTTCGCTTCCCGACGATCTTTTCATAAGGATAATCAGCGAAGCGGCAGGTATCGCGCTTGAAAACGACGGGGATCTTATCCCGAAGATAACAGAGCTTGTCAAGATAAAACAAAAATACGCGCGTCTTGCGGGCGCGCTCGAAGAAGCAGAGCGCACCGGCTACGGCATAGTGATGCCCGATCTGTCGGAGCTTACGCTTGAAGAACCCGAGATAATAAAGCAAAGCGGAAAGTACGGCATAAGGCTCAAAGCCGCGGCTTCTTCGATACATCTTATGAAAACGCGCATAGAGACTGAGATAGCGCCGATAGTAGGTTCGGAAAAACAGTCGGAGGAGCTTGTAATGTCGCTTATGAGCGATTTTGACAGCTCACCCGAAAAGATCTGGGAATCGAATATGTTCGGAAAATCGCTTCATGAGCTTGTGAGCGAGGGCTTGAACGCAAAGCTGTCAAGACTGCCCGCAGAGGCGCGCACTAAGCTTTGCGAAACTCTCGGAAGAATGATAAACGAAGGCTGCTCGGGACTTATCTGTCTTATTTTGTAGAGCTTTTTCAAAGGACTGCTTTTTTAGAGCAGTCCTTTTATTTATATTGACAATTATATTTTTTCGTGATATAATGCTAAATATATCCTTACATAAAATTTCAAATCATAGGAGTACAATTATGAGCTCCACCCGCTGCAGAATATAACGTGAAAAAGGTCTATAGGTTTTTAAAGTGCAAAAAAAATTTAAAAGACCAAAATGAATAAAATATAAGCCTGTTTTAGCTTTCGCTGACAGGCTTATTTTATATACGGTTGCTTTGCGCTTGCAAAATAATATTGATTTTTGCGCTGTTTTATGATACAATATTCTATGAGCGGTTTTGATATTTATTTATCACATTTACATTATAACAAATCAAAAGGATATAAAAATATCCTTCAAAACAAAAAAGGCGGTCTGATCATGATAAAAATAGCGATCGTTGATGACGATGAATCTGTATGCAGGCAAATATATCAATATCTGATGGAATATGATATTGCATATATGACGGAGATAAAAATATATACATTTGTGACCTGTGAAAAAATTATAGATACGCTTGAAGCGGGAAAAATATATGAGCTGATCTTTTTAGATATTGAATTTCCCAAAATGAACGGTATCGAGCTGAGCCGTTATTTGAGAAATGTACAGCGAAATATAAAGACTCAGATAGTTTTTATATCGGCTAAGGATTCATATGCTATGGAGCTTTTTTCTGTACAGCCGTTTGATTTTCTTGTAAAGCCTATTGAATATGACAGCATTTATACTATTATGAATAAATATATCGACTATTATCACAAATCAAATGTTTTATTTACCTATACATATGAAAATTCAAAGCATCAGATATCTGTAGACAGTATTATTTATATAAAAAGCAAAGGAAAACAGCTTGTTATACATACCGATAATAATGATATATCTATATATCAAAAGCTTTCCGATGTATTATCAGAGCAATTGAAAAGCAGGTTTATCGTTATCAGAAGGGGAGTGGCTGTGAATATAGATCATATCGTTATGAGCGATTATGAAAGGATCATTTTATCGGATAAAACGGAATTTAAGATCAGCCGCAGATCGCAGTCTGATGTAAGAAGGCGGCTGTCATATGATATTGGAGGAGAAAAATGATAACATCACTATATCTTATCTCAAACGCGCTGTACATATATGATATTTATATTTTTATCACTTCGATATTGGGTAAAAGTATATTTGACAAGCGAATAGAAGCATTGACATATACAGCGTTTTATGCGCTTAATTCATGTGCATATATTTTTATCAATAATATGACCATAAATCTTATATGTAATCTTATTCCGATATTTATTATTACCCTGCAATATAAAAAAAGCATACTCAACAGTATATTTTTGACCGTTATATTTATGTCAATAGCTATGTTTCTCGATTGGATGTGTTCATGCCTTGATCCGAGCGCGATACTGGTAAGATCTAATACGATACAAGGCATAGCTTTGGCTGTCATTGCGTTTGTAACAAGGATAATATTCAGACAAAACGAAAAAATAATGTTAAATTCCTTTTATATATTAGTTCTTATTGCAAATTCTGTCGGCACTATCATAATTGCCGTATTGGAAAAGCCGAGCTTTGATATGAAGGGATTTACCATTGCAGCTATATTGATATTGATAAATCTGCTCGATCTGTATTTATATGATAAATATATTGAAAATATGAAGATTAAGCTGATGTATAATTCAATTGAAAGCACAAATAAGGCATATAAAAATCAACTCGATATCATATATACATCAAATAAGCAGATAAGACTTTTGAAGCATGATCTGAAAAATCATATATTTAATGTAAAAAATTATATTCAGCAGAATAATTATGAAAAGGCTATCGAATATATAGATGAAATGGCTGAAAATATGGAGATAGAAAACGAATATATACATACCGGTAATGCAGATATAGATTGCCTTGTTAATTATAAGCTGGAGACCGCACGGAAAATGGGCGCCGATATATCGGTAAAGGCAGCGCTTCCGGAGGAAATAAATATAAAAGTTTTCGACCTTACAGTCATAATCGGGAATCTTATGGATAACGCGCTGAACGCTTTGAGCAATGCCGACAAAAAGCTTTTAAGAGCATATATAAATTACTCTAAGGGCATGATCGTTATCAGAATAGAGAACAGCTTCGGCGAAAAAGCTCATTCCGATGATCCTTCTCACGGTCTCGGACTGATAAGCGTTCGCAATTCGCTCGAAAAATATCACGGCACATTGGAAAATGTTATTACCGATAATATATATCGGGCTAAGGCGGTCTTATATAATATAGAACCGATAAATTAAATATATTTTTATCATCAAGGTCTGCCGAACGCAAAAAATACGGCAGACTTTTTTGTTTGGACCGATAAAAAACACATATTTGAAACACTCTTTACCGTTCATACCCAAATCTACTACCGCTCATACCATAACCCGACAAAAACAAAAAAAGTGTGCTATAATATTATTAGGAAAAAATCAAAATGAAGTTTTGCATTTTGTACAAAAAGCTTGACAGATCAATTAAAAATATTGTATAATAAAAATGGAAAATAAATAGCAAAAGGCTTGTACAACATATATAAATTTGATGTGTTAAATTTGTATAAGCATACGAAATTTTGATTTTTTTAAAAAAAGCTTACACAAAATTGTGTTTTTTGGCTTTATATATTATAGAAGGAGTGATAAAAATGCTGAGATATGTGCTCAAGGACATAGCGATGTTTGCCAAACAAAAAACCGGCATATTTGTATTTTTTGCGGTCTCGCTTATCGTTACTTCATTGGTGATGATGTACACCTATGCTCAATATAAAGCATCGGGTATAAGCGGACGTGATTTTTCAGATCTCAGAGACGCGGCGGTTTTTATTTATCCGAGCGGCGAATTTGATTATTCGGGATTTGAAAAAACCATAAGTGAAAATGAAAAAGAACTCAAAATAGACAGTATAGCGTATCTGTATTCTGCCGAAGTACCCCCGGATGACAATAATCATTTTGATCAGTATTTGAAATTTCTTGCGTATCCGACCGGAGAAAAGGAAAATGCCGACGCCTTGAATACTTGTCTTTACACGGGAAAGGGTATATCGGACGATCAGCTTAGATCGGGTGAAAACGTCTGCATTATCTGCGGCAGCATACCTGATTATGACATCATGATAGGTACTGAAAAATACGAGGTCAGCGGAGCATTTGATATTGCCGATAATATCGCCTACGGTTTGATACCGTATTCAAGTGCGCTGAAAAATTCCCTCGTACCGACAGCGGCGCTTATCAAGCTAAAGGGAGCCGACAGTGTAAACTACCTTGCTTTGTCGGCTGATGCAGTTGAACGATTTCAGAATTTATTCCCCGAATATACTGTCGAAAGCGCGGCAAGAGAACATACACACGCTCACCAAAATGAAGTCTCCGATACGAATAAAATATTAATTGTTATGCTTGTGCTTGTTCTGCTTACGCTTTGCTGCTTATACAGCTTTATTTTCAAAATGAGAGAAAGAAAATATGCAATATTCAAGATATGCGGCGCACAAAGCGACCAGATAATAAGTATGTGTCTTGGAGAAATGCTTATACTGTTGACATCGGCATATATTATATCGTCAATAATTTTTTATATACTGAATAAATTTGTGATATACAAATTTCAGCCTGCCTTTCCCTTTGTCGTAGACCATAATATATATATTATCGGATATATTGCAATGTTTATAATGATATTTATGATATTCGGCATATATACAGCAGTCAAATGCCGTACAAGTCCGCACAAAATGTTTGCGGAAAGCGAATAAAAAAGGGGGTGTAAAAATGTATTACAGCTTTTTTGTAAAAAATCAGATACGTCATCATCGCTTCTTATTCTTAGCCGGAGCAGTGCAGATCGCCGCCGCCTTTCTGCTGATCCTGATGCTTTTTTCGGAGTTTGCGGGCTTTTTCTCTGATTCGAGAATGTTTGCGAAGCTTAACAGCGACAATTATTTATTTGTAAACGCAACTGCCAGCAGAATATTTCAAAATTTTAAGAAGCATGAGATCTACAGTGAACGGTATTCAGAGATAATGAGCGATCTGATGGAGAAAAATCCTGATATGAGTCAAATTGAAGCTGCTGATAAAACGCGCGAACAGATAGGCGAGGATCCCACTAGTGATAATGACATAGATATATCTGTCGTATCGCAAACGCCTTATTATGACGATATATGTATGATATATTTTTCGGATTTTTATACTGAAGTAGGTGTATGTATAAGAGGTCTCAGCCGAGAATTTGCAAATAATTTAACTCCAGATATGCGGTCGGGAAAATGGTTTTCCAAAACCGATACCAAGGACAAAAATATAGATATAGTTATTTTTAAAAATACAAATCATTCGGTAGGAGAGATCATTCCGATCTTATATAGCGGATACAATTATGAAAAGCAGACCGGAGAGTGGATAGATACCGGCTATTCGGCAAGGGTAATTGGCATATGCGAATACGATCAGAATTGTCCGCAATTTAGCCAATCAAGCAGTTCGTTTGATTCCTTGACCTTATATGAGCTTACTGAAAATTACGGCGAGGAAAATATTTGTGTGGCGGTAAATGATGACCTCGGACCGCTGATCGAAGAATACGGCTGCATTGAACCGGAATATCAAGAATACATGGGTGCGATCATTAAATTAAACAGCGATCTGACCGCCGAGCAATTAGAAGAAGCAAAACAATTTCTTACACAAAAGAGATATTCAGCCGACAGTATGACAATATTTTACGGCAATACAATAGATATAGAAAGAAACGCTGCAAGCGATCTTGCCGTACCAGCGGCAGTCGGCTGTTGTTTTTCGATACTTTCAATATCGGCAATATCGGTATTTCAGCATCATAATTCCAAGAAAAAATTCATGATATATTACTATTGCGGAATGGAGTATGGCAAAGAAAAATACATACATATGATCTACATTCTTTACATGACATTATGCGGACTATTGATAAGCATAGCCGCATATGTCGGCATAGGTCTTTACGGCTATATTCATAGGATATACGGGCTGTGCGAGTGCGGATATTCCATAGAACAAGCACAGAGCTGGACTTCGCTGAAGGACTATATCTACATATCTCCGCTGTCAATAGGATTGCTTTTGATATTGGCATTAATAATAAATATCGTTTCAACACTTGTATGTTCGGGAATAAGGAGGAAAAAATCATGATAAAAATAAACAACATAGTAAAGGTATACAATCCGAAAAAGTCAAACGAATTTGAAGCCCTGCACGGCGTTTCCTGCGAGATAGCAGACGGTGAAATGGTAGCTGTAATCGGCAAATCGGGCGCGGGAAAGTCAACACTGCTGCACATTTTAGCCTGCATTGATAATTTCCAAAGCGGAGAATATTACATTGACGATACGCTCGTAAAAGACCTTTCGGAGAAAAAATATGCGCAGATAAGAAATGAAAAGATCGGAATGGTAATGCAGGATTTTGCGCTTGTGGAGGATTTTACGGCTTTGGAAAATGTTATGATACCGCTTAATTTTTCAAAGCAAAAATCTAAAAATAAAAAGGAAAAAGCCCTCGATGCGTTAAGGTCGGTTGGTATCGAGGAGCTTGCAAAAAAGCCGTGCAGCAAGCTGTCCGGCGGACAAAAGCAGCGTGTAGCAATCGCGCGAGCGATAGTAAACGAGCCGAGTATGCTGCTGGCTGACGAGCCTACGGGTGCGCTCGATACAAAAACATCTGCGGAAATTATGGAGCTGTTTAAGAAATTAAATTCGCAGGGGAGGACGATAATTATCGTTACGCATGATATGAATGTTGCGGAACAGTGCGATAGAGTTATTGAAATTTCGGACGGGGTGATAGTTTAGTTGAGCATTGACTTTATTTGAAATGACAAAAATATAAAAAAATTGTTTTTTTTACCAAAGCCATTGACAAACAGATACAAATAGTTGTATAATAAAAATATAAAGCATTTCTCAAAAAAACATAAAAACCGGGAGGCTGACAAAAATGAAGCAAACAAAAAAGAAAGCGATCTATATCATTGCTGCCGCGGTGATCCTATTAACGGCGGTAACAATTGCAGCGGTGTTGATTTTTAATAGGAACAAAAATGACAGCAATATCCCGGTGGATAATAAAAGCGATGAATATTATCTGAACGCTTCGCCGACAAATTTATTGTGTGAGGAATGCGGGGAGGTGTCGTTTCAAAACGACTTTGTATATTTTGCCGGTGATGAAGAAATTACAGAATACGACCTTATAAATCAAAACGCCGCAAAAATAAAAATAGAACCCTCGCCGTATACCTCATATACCTCGCTGACAGTTTTTGACGGGAATATTTATGCAATTAAAACAAAAGCCGATGAGGATTCAGATAAAATTTTTTACAGCATTGTAACGATAGATTACAACAGCGGAAAAGTGACCGAGATCTACGCTCCCGATGATGAGGACACTCTTTTAAAATGTATGACGGTATCAAATGACGGCATAATGTACTTTGTCGAAGGAAAAAAAGAACCGAACAATGCCGACAGCGACGGTTACGATCAAAGCTTTTCGCTTATGAAATATGATACAGAAAAAAATGAAAAAAGCGAATTGCTGAAAGCAGACAGCTATTACATTGCGGACGATAGTATCTATTTTACTGTTTTAAATAACGGCAGAGACGCCGAAAGATTATTTTATGCGGATATAAACGACACCGAAAATATCACCGATACGTCTGTAGATGTGGGCGTTGAAATAAGCAAATATACACCGTATATGTATTGCCCTGTCGGAAACAAGGTGTATTATTCGGCAGGTCAGAATAAGCTGATGTATTACGATCTTGACAGCAAGGAAAGCGTTGACGCTGTTGAATTTCCTCAGGATACAAGCGTAAGATTTTTTCAGTATTTTAACGACAAAATGATAGTCCTGCTCCGCGAACCGCTTCCCGAATCGTACAGCAAGGGCTATCAATACGGACTGTACTATATAGATGAAAAGAACGAGCCGCAGCTCATAACCTCCGATATGAAAATGAAGGAGGAAGCAGGGTATGAATATAAGCTTGAAAATATATTTTATATGACGATATTTAACGGCTGTGACGATCATTTTCTGCTTTGCACATACAATGCTTCAACGGCTAACAGGGTGTACCTGATAGATAAGGATTTTAATTTAACAAAAATAATCGAAACGGGCGATTGGGATTATTCGCATTTTGAAGAAAATCTGAAAATGTCCTATGAAATAGCAAACGGAGGCTTGGAAGATGGATCGGCTGAGTATTGAAGAGCTGTATAAAAATTACGGAAAAAAGCAGGTGCTGAGCGGGATAACCTGCGAATTTTCTACCGGCATAAATGCGCTGTTAGGTCCAAACGGCGCGGGTAAAACTACGATAATGAACTGCATATCCGGAGCTGTGCCGAAAAGCGGCGGAGATGTTAAATATAACGGCGAGGACGTTTTCAAAATGGGTGAGGATTACCGCGCGATATTGAGCTATCAGTTTCAATATCAGCCTTTTTATCCGAGCTATACGACGAATGAATTTCTTGGATTTATATGCCTTTTAAAAGGCATTGAAAAGGAAAAAATAAGTGAAGAAATTTCAAACGCACTCGGACTTGTCAACCTTTCTGACAGAGCAAACGACAAGATACGCTCATTCTCCGGCGGCATGAAGCAGCGTCTTGCAATTGCGCAGACTATCATCGGCTCGCCCAAAATATTGATATTTGACGAGCCTTCAGCGGGACTTGATCCGTTTGAACGCGAGCAATTCAAACGCATAATGGTCAAGCTCAAAGAAAAAAGCATAATAATAATTTCCACGCACATAGTTTCCGATATAGACACCATCTGCGACAGGCTTGTTATCCTAAATAAAGGTTCTGTCATCGCAAACGATACGCCCGAGGAGCTTTGCAAAAAAATTGACGGAATGATCTGGGAGATACCAAAAGAGGACGTGAAAAATTTTGACTATGACAGGATATATTTTGAGGACACAAAATCCAAGACCGTCAGCGTTTCAAAGCCGACAGAGCACGCGGCTTTAAGCAGTCCTACGCTTAACGATCTGTATTTTTGCGGTCAGCAGTTCAGCGAAATTTTTAGGTGAGCATTATGAAAATTTTTAAATTTATGCTTAAAAAGAATATGCCGCAAACCCTTGTGATCTCAATAGCTTTCGCACTTTTCTCGGTGATATTTTTTTCAAATTCATGCAGTGATATTTTTAAAAATACAGAATATAAAAATGCGTTTGAAAACGCTTCAAAGCAGAAAAAACCGTATGAATATCTCACAAAAAATATCACAGATATACAACAAAAAAGCTCTGCTGCGGCTCAAAAAGCTAACGATTACATAGCCGCGCATCAGACGGAGCAGAAACCGATAGTTGTGCTTCCGAACGAGATCGTAGACGAGCTTCTTGAAAACGGTCAGGGCGGTAATTTGGGGCAGGGAAGTGCGCAGGTATATCTGCTTTTGCAAACTCAGCTTAAAGCGCAGTGCAGTTATTTGCAGCTTATCGAGGAGAGAAGCAGGGGTTATTCGAGAAATGTCCGCAGGGGAGTGAAGGACAAATATTCGCTTGAGCTTAGTGAAAAATTGATAAATGATTATCAAAAAATTCTCGATAAAAATGTAACTAAAATAACCGACACCCGCGCGGCTGACGCGCTCAACGATTATCTTCACGATGAATTTCTTACAGCAGTCGGAGTATACGCGCTGTTGTTTCATATTTTTTCATCGGAGATACAAACAAAACGCTTTTCAAGCTTTTCATTAACTAAGACCGGCGCGAGAAAATTTTCAAAAAATAAAATGCTTTCGGGATATACGGCAGTACTTATTTTCCTTGTGATTACATATGCTTCGCTGTTTTTTGCAATGATAATAAAAAGCAGCGGAAAAGAAATTTTATCTATGCCGTTGCAATATCTGAACGGTTTTGAGCTAAGCTCGGAGAATATAAATATAGGCGAATATTTTCTTATTCTTTTTGCATTTAAAACGCTGTACCTGCTTGCTTCGGCTTCTATCATAATGCTTATTTCTTTTGTTTCAAAAAGAATAATTATTTCCGGGATCTTTTCGCTGATACCTGTTTTTCTGCCGAATATTTTTGAGATCCTTAATTTAAAAAATGCGTTTGCACCTATTTTTAAATGTGATATTGCGGCTATGATGAACGATATAAATTACATAAATATTTCAGATATGCCGATAAAAATTTATTTTATTTTTATTTTAGCGATGATGATTTTAACCGTATTTTTCTCGGCGGCAGTGTATCTTATCTCCGGAAAGAGGGGTGTTTGATGTGTTTTGCTATCAATTCAAACGTCTTTTCGGAAAATATTTTTTTGCGGTCTTGATATTTATTTTTGTTTGCTTTATTTCAAAAATATATATTTTAAATTCATTTGAAAATGACGAAAATTATTTTTATCTTGATAAAAAAACATCGGAATATTACGACCGTTTAGTCGAGCTTTCGGAAGGCATGACGCTTGAAGAATGCTGTAAATTTATCAATAATTATCAGCTTGAAAATTCGGAAAAGCTTGATAAAGCGCAAAGAAATGCGGTCAGCCGTTATCGCAGCGATCTTCAAAATCTTATTGCAAAAAAAGGCGAGATAGATTATTGCAGGACTGGCAGCGGGATAGTAAGTCCGCTGATCTCGGACGATGTGAAAAGCATTCCGGAGCTTTTGAAAAAGCTTGATACTCCGACAGTTGTAAATCCGCAGCATTTTTTGAAATTTTTAAAGCTTCAAAGCGGAGATATTTTTGTGATTTTTTTGCTTATAATGGTCGGATTTTCGGCGGCTGACGACTATGAAAAGCGCATGAATATTGCGGTGGATATTTCAAAAAATTCTAAAAGCTTTTATAAAAATCAAGAGATCATTTTTTTGATAATGATTTTTGTTTTTTTCACTTTAAATTTTATTATTGATCTGCTGCTTACCGGAAATTTTAACGCTGGCGGTTATAAAAATGCGACTATCCAAAGCGCGTTCAATGTAAGATCTGATGTGACGATCATTCAAACGATCATTTGGCTCTATTTTACGCGGCTTTTTGCGGTAATTATCAGCTATCAGAGCTTTATGATAATTGCGAAAAAAGCTTGCTCGGTAAAAATGTATATGATATTTGCTTTTGGTTTGATTTTTCTGATGTCCTCGGCGGCGGTGTACCTGCCGTTTTTGTCACCGTATTTGTTTTCGGCGGTCGGTGACAAGACAGATATGATTTCGAATATTGATTACATAAAAAATTTTGGTATAAGCGAAATGAGCGTTTCGGCTGCGGCGTATTTAATTTTGATTTGCGGGCTTGGAATCTTCAGGCGGCGTTAGACAGCGTGGTTTGTTATACTGTATTTATATTTCTGCATGATGTGTACCGCATTGCGTACGCTCCCGTGCTTGTCATTAAGGATATTTGTTGACGCAACCACTGCAAGTAGAAGTATGACTGCTTGCAAAAAATTCAGCCAAAGGTTTTAGCACACATTACCTTTGTCATTTCATTAGGATAAGCTCTGAATTTAAAGGCTTTATTTGGCATTACGTTTACTCTTTTTTTGCGCTTACGCCTGTCTGTTCCTGCGTTTTGATATACTTACGAATTGTTTATAAATTATTGCAATTCTCCCATCTCTA
>CANQCJ010000018.1 GCA_947589205.1 uncultured Ruminococcus sp.
CGCTACGCTTTACGGCTACGGCGTTGACGCTGATATAGTAGGAGACGGCGAATACACTGTTTCTATCACCAAAAGCTCTATCGTCGGAAATCCCGACATCAGCATGATAAACCCCAACGTTCCTCTTGACGGAGACGTTCCCGCGGCGGGCGCGGCAGGTACTGTCGTATTCTGCGTTGACATCGTTGGTCTTATGGACGGCGAAGAGGTATCCGGTCTTGACGATAGCGGCGCATGGGCTAACACTCCCGCCGATAAGAACGACCTTGACGATCCCTCGGACGGCGTTGACAACCACTACAACGTAAACGTAAAGGGCGATTACAAGGCTTCCGATATAACCGCCACCGTAACCTCTATCAAGGCTGACGGACAGGAGATCGAATTTGACGCTTCTAAGATCAGATGCGGAAATATCGAGAACAACAACAACTGCTACAGAATTGAGATCTACAACTCCTACGGAAACACCGCGACCGACGCTCCTTTAGATCCTCTCGGATTCACATTTGAGGATACTCTCGAGGTTACCTTCACTATCGAGGGACTTGGCGAGGTCAAGGAATTCCCGGAGGTAACTCCGTTCTTTGGTGACAGCGCAGGCGCAGATGCCGATGCTGAGGCTGACGCCGATGCAGAAGCTCCGGCTGACGACGCAGCTGCCGAAGATGACGCTGCTGCCGAATAATTTCAGCTTTTGAATAATTTAAGCCTGCACGGGTGAAAGCTCGTGCAGGCTTTTTGTTACTTATCTTCGTCAGCTCTTATCATAGCCGACTTATCGGAATTGAGCTTAAACTTAATGTCAAAATAGCTTCCGTTTTCTTCGGTAAGATCCTCCTCCGATTTAGGCCGAAAAACGCGGCAGGTGATCTTGTCGCCGGCTTTAAATTCGTCGAGAATATCATTGACGGAATCCTTTTCGCTGACGCTCTGACCGTTCATCTCGGTGATTATATCGCCCGCCCGGAGCTTGGTTTTGGAAACGTTGCACTCCGGGTCGATCTCCACAACATAAATGCCGGCGGGAATACCGTTCGTTTCTGCGGTGAGCTTATCTATAACGTAATAGGTAATGCCCACGCGCGGCTTGTCTGGCGTATATCCGTCCGCCATCAGCGTTTCGATTATAGGCTTTGCCGCGTTGACGGTTATCGCAAAGCCGATATTGTCGTAATCGGAAGCGACAAGCTTAGACGATGTTATTCCGATGACCTGACCGAACATATTAAAAAGCGGTCCGCCGGAATTTCCGGGATTTATCGCCGCGTCTATCTGTATGCACTGCATAGGTGAAGCGCTGTTTTCGGCTTTTATCCGCCTGTCAAGACCGGAGATTATGCCCTTGGTGACGCTGTTTTCATAGCCCGCGGGAGAGCCGATGGTCACTACCTCGTCGCCCAGCTCGCAAAGGTCGGAGTCGGCAAACTGTGCGGGAGAAAGATCCTTTGCGCCTATCTTGATAACGGCGATGTCGCTCGGGTCGTCTTTTCCGACAAGCTTCGCGGAATATTCCGTCTTGTCGTAAAGCTGAACGCTTATTCCGAAATCCGCGCCGCTCACCACATGAGCGTTGGTAACGATATACCCGTCGGAGGAAATGATTATGCCGCTGCCCTGACTTGTTGGAATTATCGGGCTTGACGAGTAGACCTTTATCTGCACCACGCTCGGCAGCGCGCTTTTGGCAACGCCCGCAGCCGTGTAAGTACCGTCCTCGTTCATATATTTGCTGTCAAGCGAGGGCGTATCGGCTATCGGCAGGGTAAATTCTATATTTTGGCTTCCGGTGAAAAGATTTTTAAACCAGCCGTTTCCCTGCCTTAAAGAAGCCATGAATAAAAACACTATCCCGATAAGCAGCATAAGCACGGCTGTCTTGAGGGTCCTTTTTCCGACCGAGCCGCCTCTTACCGCCGATGCTGTCCAGAAGTCGGAAGCGTCCGGGTCGGGCGGTACAAAATTGATATATGAAAGCTTGTCGGCAGCAGGCTCTTCGGTCTGCCGGGACTCTGTCATTTCGTTATCGTTCTGATTTTCCAATGTTTTGTTCACCCCTTCAAAGCTTCAGCTCACGTCCTTATTGGGCAGTGAGAAAACAAATTCGGTATATTCGTCCTGCACGCTTCTTACCTGAATTTTTCCGCCGTGCAGTCTTATAATAGATTTTACGATATTAAGTCCGAGACCGACGCCGTTTTTGTCGATACCGCGCGATTTGTCGCTTTTGTAGAATCTGTCGAAAACCAGTGAAAGCTCCTCCTGCGAAAGACCCTCTCCGCTGTTTTTTATGTATATAACGGTGAGGTAGCCGACCTCCTCGAAGCGGAAGCTGATGTAGCCGCCCTTATTTACGAATTTTATCGCGTTTTCAAGCAGATTGTATATGACCTGATGTATCAGATCTGCGTCAGCCCAAAGGTCGTATCTTCTGTCGGTATCGAGACCGCGCACCTCTATCTGTTTTTCCTCCAGTCTGCGTTCAAAGGTAACGAGCGTATCGACAATAGGCGTAAGCACGGAAAATGAGGTGTAGTTGGGTTTAAGCTCTCCCGATTCTATCTTGGCAAGATTCAGCATAGAACGCACCAGCCTTGTAAGGCGGTGTACCTCCGAGGAGATGACCTTCAGGTAATCCTTATGCTCCTCCGGAGGGATAGTGCCGTCAAGCATTCCGTCCACAAATCCGCCGATAGTCGTCATAGGCGTTCTCAGCTCGTGAGAAACGTTGGCGATAAAGCTGTTTCGCATGGTGTCGTAGTTTTTGATAGAAGCAGCCATTTCCTTGAAGGCGACCGCAAGATCGTTGAACTCCTTTTCGGGATATTCCGGCAGAGATATGTCAAAATCTCCTCTGCCGATCTGATTGGCGGCGCTGCTCATCTCCTGTATCGGCGCGGTCATTCTTATCGTGGAAAAATATATCAGCGCCGCGGATATGATAAGAACTATTACAGACGAGCTGACGTAGATCTTCATGATTATCGCCGTATAATTTTTTTCCTCCGAGGTGAACGGCACAGCCACAAGGCAGTATTCCGGACCGTTTCCGACGAAGGTCTTGCCCGCCGCGATAACGGTCTCGCTGAGCATTCCGCCTAAATTTGTATCTATACATATGGGAGTTTTGCCGAAAGCGGAGGTAAGATCTTCCGGAAGCTCTGCATCGGGCAGTCCCGCCATTTTTTCCGAAAGCGTAGATGTAACAAGTATATTCCCGTCGCTGTCAAAAATGATAAGATCCGCGCCGGCGGTGTAAGCATAGCGGTCAAGCTCTCCTTTTGCGTTGGCTTTCCAATCCGCCGGAGAATCCTTCATGAGCTTTGAAACAGCCTTGCTAATATCCGCGACGTTTTTTTCCAGCACGGTTTTTTGTCTGTCATTAAAGTATCGTGAAGAAATAAGCAGTAATACTGCTCCTAAGCATATAAAGCTTATCAGTATTACTGCCGTACATATCAAAAAGTATTTAAATAAAAGACTTTTCCGATCAGTCATTATTTTCCGTTACCTCAAATTTATAACCGACGCCCCATACGGTCTTTAGCGACCATTGATCGGAAACGCCCTCGAGCTTTTCGCGGAGCCTTTTGACATGAACGTCAATAGTCCTCGAATCTCCGTAATATTCAAAGCCCCATACCTCGTCGAGAAGCTGGTCTCTCGTATAAACTCTGTTGGGATTGGAAGCGAGGTGGAAAAGCAGCTCTAATTCCTTCGGGGGAGTATCGAGCACAACTCCGTTTACTTTAAGCTCATATCTCGTCATATTTACCGAGAGCTTGTCATATTTTACTTCCTTTACCTCGGCTTCGCCGGAGGACTGACCTACTCTTCTGTAGACAGCCTTGATCCTTGCGATGACCTCCTTAGTCTCAAACGGTTTTACAACATAATCGTCCGCGCCGAGCTCAAGACCCAATACCTTATCGAAGGTCTCCTGCTTAGCGGTTATCATAATGATCGGAACATTGGATTTTTTTCTGATCTCGCGGCATACCTGCCAGCCGTCTATACCTGGCAGCATTATGTCGAGCAAAATTATATCAGGCTTGAGCGCGTTGAATTTAACGACAGCTTCCTCGCCGTCGTGTGCAAGAATAACGCCATAGCCCTCCTTTTCAAGATAAAGTCTCAGAAGCTCACAAATGTTTTTATCGTCGTCTACGACCAATACCCTTCCTAACGACATGATATTTCCTCCTTTTTGTAAAAAAGCGACAATTCGTAAAAATTGTCATATATAGAAACAAATACTGCAACTTATAATTTCCTATAATAATTATAACAAATTCACAAAGGCAGTTGTTAAACAAAGTATTAATAAAATATTATGTATATGTAAATCATATAAAATATCCTTAACTTTTGTAATGGTTTATCAGGGCATTGCTTTAAATAGACAGAGTGAATAAAAAAGAATAAATTGCCAATAAATATATCAGAAAAATAAGATGAAGAGTGATAAGGAGCGGTTTTGCCAAAACTATTGCACATAAATTTTGCACAAATTATGGAATAATTGTGCAAGTATACAAAGTTTATAAAACATTGCGAATACCCCTTGCATTTTTTTCAAAAGATGATAAAATATAATTAGCACTCAAAGAGTGAGAGTGCTAAAATTTAAAAATCATCGGTGTTTTACGCCGTATAATCTTGAAAAGGAGAGATCTTACATGACAATCAAACCGTTACTCGATCGAGTTGTTATCAAAATGCTCGAAGCCGAAGAGACCACCAAGGGCGGAATAATCCTTTCGGCCGCGGCAAAGGAAAAGCCGCAGATCGCGGAGGTAGTGGCAGTAGGAGAAGGAGGAAATATCGACGGCAAAGAGGTAAAGATGTATGTCAAAGTCGGAGACAAGGTGCTTATGAGCAAATACAGCGGCACCGAGGTAAAGCTTGACGGAGAGGAATATACCATTCTCAAGCAGTCGGACATTCTCGCGGTAGTTGAAGATTAATTTTATTAATTGGAGGTAATTATCATGGCTAAGGATATTAAATATGGTGAAGAAGCAAGAAAGGCGTTAAAGGCGGGCGTTGATAAGCTTGCCGATACGGTCAAGATAACGCTCGGACCTAAGGGCAGGAACGTAGTGCTCGACAAGAAATTCGGCGCGCCGCTCATAACCAACGACGGCGTTACCATCGCTAAGGAGATAGAGCTTGACGATGCGTTCGAGAATATGGGCGCGCAGCTCGTAAAGGAGGTCGCTACAAAGACCAACGATGCGGCGGGCGACGGAACTACCACGGCTACCGTGCTTGCTCAGGCTCTTATCAACGAGGGCATGAAGAATATCGCCGCCGGCGCAAATCCGATGATCGTCAAGAAGGGTATGCAGACTGCTGTTGACGCCGCCGTTGCAAATATCGTTGAAAATTCCAAGACCGTTTCGGGCAGCGACGATATTGCAAGAGTAGCCACCGTTTCCTCGGCAGACGAGGCGGTAGGCACGCTTATTGCGGAGGCTATGGAAAAGGTAACGAGCGACGGAGTTATCACTATCGAAGAATCCAAGACCGCCGAGACATACAGCGAGGTCGTTGAGGGTATGCAGTTTGACCGCGGTTACCTTTCGCCTTATATGGTAACGGATACCGATAAAATGGAAGCGACGCTCGACGATGCGCTTATCCTTATCACCGACAAGAAGATCTCTAACATTCAGGAGCTTCTCCCGCTGCTCGAGCAGATCGTTAAGATGGGCAAGAAGCTGCTCATAATCGCCGAGGACGTTGAAGGCGAAGCTCTCTCAACGCTTATCCTCAACAAGCTCAGAGGAACATTCACCTGCGTTGCTATCAAAGCGCCCGGCTTTGGCGACAGAAGAAAGGAAATGCTCCAGGATATAGCTATCCTTACCGGCGGACAGGTAATAACCTCAGATCTCGGTCTGGAGCTTAACGAGACTACTGTCGAGCAGCTCGGTCAGGCAAGACAGGTAGTTGTACAGAAGGAGAATACCATTATAGTTGACGGAGCGGGTCAGAGCGATGAGATCAAGGCGAGGATCGCCAACATCAAGGCTCAGATGGAAAACACCACCTCCGACTTTGACCGCGAGAAGATGGCGGAAAGAGTCGCCAAGCTCTCCGGCGGCGTTGCGGTAATTAAAGTAGGCGCGGCTACCGAGGTAGAGATGAAGGAAAAGAAGCTTCGCATAGAGGACGCTCTTGCAGCCACAAAGGCAGCGGTAGAAGAGGGTATCGTTGCGGGCGGCGGAACTGCGCTCATAAATGCTATCCCGGCTGTTAAGAAGGTCTGCGATAAGCTTGCAGGCGATGAAAAGACCGGCGCACAGATCGTTCTCCGCGCTCTTGAAGAGCCTGTTCGTCAGATCGCGGCTAATGCGGGTCTCGAGGGAAGCGTTATAATCGACAAGATGATCCGCTCGAGAAAAGTAGGCTACGGCTTCAACGCTTACACCGAGGAATATGTTGACATGATCCCTGCGGGAATCGTCGATCCTACCAAGGTAACAAGATGCGCTCTCCAGAACGCGGCTTCCGTTGCGGCCATGGTGCTCACCACCGAGAGCCTTGTAGCGGACATCAAGGATCCTGCCGCCGATGCGGCTATGGCGGCTGCTGCCGGCGGAATGGGCGGCGGAATGTACTAATATATATATATACATTACCAAAGAAAAAATATATCTCCCGAAGAACAAAACGCTTCGGGAGATATTTTTATTTAGTCGAAAGCCTTTTAGCTTCGCGCTCGGCTTTTGAAAAAACGCAGCCGCAGTAATCCTGCCTGTAGAGCGAATAGAGCGCGGAAAGCTCGATAGAGCGTTTGTAGCCGCTGCGTTTTTTCAGGTCGCAGGGGAGCGCGGGAGTTTTATATATCTTAGAAAGCTCCTCGGAAATTTCGTTGAGCCTGCGGGCGTTTTTGTAGGGTGAGATAGAAAGCGTCGTCGCAAAATAGTCGGCTTTGAGCTTTGCGGCAAGCCGCGCGGTCTTTTCAAGCCGCAGCCGATAGCAGGCAAAGCAGCGTTCGCCGCCCTCGGGTATCTGCTCCAAGCCCTTTACCGCATCAAAAAATTCCTGCGGATCGTATTCGCCGATGATAAGCTCTGCGGGATTTTTCATCGGCAGCTCTCCAATAAGCCGCTTTAATTCGTCGGCGCGCTTAACAAATTCTTCTTTCGGATAGATATTCGGGTTGTAAAAAAACAGCGTTATCTTAAAATAGCGGGAAAGATATTCAAGCGTATAGGACGAGCAGGGCGCGCAGCAAGCGTGGAGCAAAAGCGTCGGCGGGGAATTTTCATCAAGAGACTTTATGACCGCGTCAAGCTCCTTTTGATAGTTTCTGTTTGTTTGGTTATTGATATGGAACACTTCCTTTTTTTAAAAAATTATAACACAAAAAATCAAAAAAGTAAACCGAAAAAAGGAAAAAATTTTTAAAATGTATATCGTTTGATTTTTAGGATAAAATTATTTTTGAAAGCTTATTTAGTTAAATACAAAAACGACCTATCATCAACGCACTTAAAAAAGGAGGAGCAATGAAGCAGACTATTATTTTTGATAAGCCGCCAAGCGTCGTATCGAGCGCGGCTGTCGGCGGAAAAATGGAGGGGGAAGGTCCTCTCGGAAAATATTTCGATAAGATAAACGATGACCCGTATCTTTCTTCGGACACCTTTGAAAAAGGCGAGAGCAAGCTGCAAAAGGAAGCGATACTCCATATGCTCGAAAAGGGCGGTCTTAAAGAAACCGATATAGATATCTTCTTAACCAGTGTACGGGAACGACCTACGGCATACGCGATTTCGGAATGCCGTTTCTCGGACTTTACGGAGCCTGCTCGACTATGGCGGAGGGCTTGCTCTGCGCGGGCGCGTTTGTTTCGGCGGGCTATGCAAAAAAGGCTTGCGCCGTTACATCGTCGCATTTTTGTTCGGCGGAAAGACAGTACCGCTACCCTCTTAACTACGGCGGACAGCGGCCTCCGACAGCGCAGTGGACGGCTACGGCAGGCGGAGCGTTATGTGTGTCCGCCGAGGGAAACGCGCCCTTCGTTAGAGGCTGCACCATAGGCAAAATAGAGGATCTCGGCATAACGGACGCTAACAATATGGGCGCGGCTATGGCGCCCGCTGCCTGGTCGACGATCTCGGCGTTTTTAAACGAGACCGGCAAAGCGCCGACCGATTTTGACATGATATTAACGGGCGACCTCGGAAAGGTCGGAAGCAGACTGCTCTGCGAGCTTGCTCAAAAGGAAAATATAGATCTTAAAAACGTCCACGCCGACTGCGGACTTATGCTGTATTCCTTTGAAGAGCAGGACGTTCACGCGGGAGGAAGCGGCTGCGGCTGCTGCGCTTCGGTGCTGTGCGGATATATCCTGCCGAAGATCGCAAGAGGCGAGCTGCACAACGTGCTTTTTGCCGCTACCGGCGCGCTCATGTCGCCGACAATAAATCAGCAGGGAGAAACGATACCGTCTATCTCGCACGCTGTCTGGCTTTCTGACAGCGCGGAATAACAGCGGAGGTGTATATCTTATGGAATATTTATGGGCATTTTTAGTAGGAGGAGCTATCTGCGCGATAGGTCAGCTTCTTATCGACTTTACAAGGCTGACTCCTGCAAGGATACTGACAAGCTACGTCGTCGCGGGCGTGATATTAGGCGCACTCGGTCTTTATAAGCCGCTTATAGATATAGCCGGCGCGGGGGCTGCCGTCCCGCTTACCGGCTTCGGAAGCCTTATAGCCGAGGGAGTAAAGACCGCCGTAAAAAGCGACGGATTTTTAGGCGTGCTGACAGGCGGACTTACCGCAGGAGCGGCGGGTATTACTGCCGCGCTTATATTAGGTCTTGCCGCGTCTCTTTTTGCAAGAAGCACCGCAAGAAGCTGAGAAACGCCGGGTAACTCCGGCGTTTTGTTTCTCTTGACAAATATCGTAATATGAGCTATAATAAAATTACAGCTTATTGAAAAGAGGCGTAAAATATGATACTTATAGATGATGTATCTCCATGCAAGGTTTGAGGACGCTGCATGGAGACAGGATCTGACGTCCTCCGACTTTGCATACTTATTGTTTTTTTAAATTTAAAATTAAGGAGCAAAGTCATTATGAAAAAACAACTTAAAACATATATCCTTCTTTGGAGCACACAATCGCTTTCGGCGTTAGGCAGCGCGATGACGAGCTACGCGCTTGTGCTCAGGCTTTATCTTGACAGCGGTTCTGCATTAAAGACCGCGCTTTTGTCGGTATTCTCGTATGCACCGTATGTTATAATGAGCATTTTTGCCGGAACGTTGAGCGACAGGTGGAACAAAAAGAAAACTATGCTGATATGCGACACTGTCGCCGCCTTGTCCACAGCGGCTGTGCTTGCGCTTATTAAGGCCGACGCGCTCACCGAGGTGCATTTGTATATCATCAATGCGGTGAACGGTCTTATGAACACCGTTCAGCAGCCCGCCGGAGAGGTCGCGGCGACGCAGCTCATACCGAAGGAATACTACCAGAAAACAAGCGCAATGCGTTCCTTTTCGCAGTCGTTAAATTCTATACTTACTCCGATAACAGCGACAATGATATTTTCATTTTCGGGGATAGAAGCGGTGATAGCGGTCGACCTGTTGTCGTTTGCAGCAGCGTTTACAGTGCTTTTATTTTTCATAAAAATACCCGAGCCGGAGCATCCCGAAAAAGAGCAGACGGGCTTTATAAAGCAAGCGCTGGAGGGTCTGCGCTGGCTCAGGATACATCCGCTAATATTGGAGCTTATATTGTTTTTGTCCTGCGTAAATCTTACTGCTTCGGCATATGACGCGGCTTTGCCCGCGATGATACTTTCTAAAAGCGCGGGAGGAAAGAGCGTACTCGGCGCGGTGAACGCCTGCGTCGGGATCTCATCGCTTGCCGGAAGTCTGCTGACGGCGTTTGCCCCGCCGCCGAAAAGCAGGATAAGAGCGATATGCGTCAGCATATATATTTCTATCTGTACGGAAAATTTTCTGCTTGCTTTTGCAAAGACCCCGCTGCTGTGGTGTATAGGGGGCGTTCTCGGCTGGCTGCCTATACCGTATATGAACGCGAATATGGACGTTATTTTCAGAAACGAGATACCGCCAGAGATACAAGGCAGGATCTTTTCCTGCCGCAATACGCTGCAATTTTTCACTATCCCGCTCGGTCTGCTGCTCGGCGGTTTTCTGACCGACAGCGTTTTCGAGCCGTTTGCATATTCTCACAGAGACAGCTCGCTGCTTACAACGCTTTTCGGTGCGGAAAAAGGCGCGGGAGCGGCTATGCTGTTTTTCGCCGTCGGCTTGATAGGCGGTGTGATATGTTTGATTTTTTCTTTGAGACTTAAAAAATATAAAAAATATTAATAATTTTTTGGCGCGTAATGTAACCGTTGCGCGCCGTTTTGTTTTTTAGCAGAAAAAGTCGGGAAAAATAGTTTTTGATTTGGTATACTTAATATTAAGGAGGCGAAGCGTTATGGACTGCCGTGAGGAAATTTTAAAAGCGATAGATCTTATCGAAAAGGATCTTACGCAAAAGCTTGACAGCGCGGCTGTCGCTTCAAAGGTGTATTTTTCCGACTATCATTTTCAGCGGATATTTGCGATATGCTGCGGCTGTACGCTTGGCGAATACATCAGAAACCGCAGACTTACGCTTGCGGCGGAGGAGCTTTACAGCAAAAAGACCCGGGTCATTGATACGGCTTTAAAATACGGCTATTCCTCTCCTGACAGCTTTACAAGGGCGTTTGTACGCTTTCACGGCGTAACTCCGTCGGCTGCCCGCCGCAGCGGTACAACGCTTCGTTCCTTTCCGAGATTTTCCGGAAAAATCGACGTTAAGGGAGGTCATATCATGGAGTACTCGATAGTAACGCTGCCTGCAATGACAGTGACCGGCTGCTCAAAGAGATTTTACGGTTCGCCTGACGAACGGTTTTCTCAGCAGCACGACTTTATGGTAAAGGGAGAAACGCGCTTTGTGCGCTATGCGCTTCAAGGCATGGCTAAGGACTGCGAAAGCGAATACTGCGTTATTTCAAACATCGGCGGAGACGGTTTTGATTTTCTTATCGGATCGCTGATCCCGAAGTATTTTTCTTCGCACTTAAAAAAGACGGCAGGGGAGTATGCGCGGCTGTTAAGAAGCGTAAACATACCCGAGCATGAATACGTCTGCGCCGCCGTAAGGAACGGAGTTTTCAGCGTAAATGAGCATCTTGACATAAGGCGCAGGATAGTATGCGAATGGTTCAACGATACCGATTATAGGATCGCCGATGCTCCGGAGCTTACCGTTATACACAGCTTTATTGAAAAAAAGGAAGAAAGCTATGTGGAAATATTTATACCGATAGAAAAAATATAAAAATATCCGCGTCTAAAACAGGCGCGGATATTTTTTTCAGCCGGCGTTTTTGCCGTTCATTTTTATTTCTATCTTGGTTTTTGAAACGTCCACTCTGTCTCGTTCCAAAATAAGCTCGTCAATGCCGTCTGCCCTTATTATGCCGCCGCTCGGGTTTTTAACGCTGTCGACCGTACCGACAATATCGGCGTCGACGGTGGAATATTCAAAGGCAAGCGTAGTGTTTATCAGCTTGCAGTTTACAAGCTTCAGGTCTTCGATAAAGCAAAGCCCCTGCAGGCTCTCTATCGTGCAGCTGATAAGCGTAAGCTTTTTGGAATTCCAGCCGAGATATTCGCCGGAGATAACGCAGTTTTCCGCGGTTATATTTTCGCTGTTCCAGAAAGCGTCCTTGCTTATAAGCTTAGAATTGCGGACAGTGACGTTTTTTGCGCCGTCAAAGCAGTAATTTCCGACAAGCTCGAGACCGTCTATCTCCATATTTTCGCAGTTCATCGCAAGATAGTCTCCTTTTGCGGAGATCTTTTCCATTTTTACATTTTTGCACTGCCACAGCGTTTCGGAAGCGTTTGGAAAGGTAACGTTTTTAAGCGTCAATCCGCCGCAGCGTCTGAAGCCCTTCGGAGCTATATACATAGTATCTTCAACGGATATGTTGTTGGTATACCAAACGCCCGCTCTTGCGTTTTCAAAAAACGTGCAGTTTTTTGCCGTTATGTTGTTTGAATACCAAAGCGGATATTTCCATTTAAAGGAATCATTATAAAGACGAAGATCCTTGCTGTGTTTGAGCGGCGATTCGCCGTCCTCAAAAATACAGTCGGTAAAAACCGAAGCCTCCGCGGCGAACATCGCTCTTTCGCCGGAAAATTTACCGCCGATATACTCTCTCATTTAAGTCCCTCCTTGTTTATCTTGTAGACAAGATAGTCAAGACAGCTTATGTTGTCCTCTTTTTTGTGTATCTCGTCGAGCAGTTCTTTTCTGTGCTTTTCCAACAGCTTGCAGCATTTTTCTTCATTGCAGCCGCATTCGTCGAATTTAGTGATAATATCCTCGCCGCACCCGGCAGCTATAAGATTTTGTTTTATATTTTCGTCCATAAGCCGTCACCTCTATTATAAATTATTATATCACCGTTTCATTAAAATTACAAATACTTGTATTAAATATTTCGTTATGCTTGACAGTTATAATCCCGCCCGCTACATTTAAAGCTCGGAAATGTTCATAAAAGTACATTTAGATTCGCTTTTTACAATGCTTTTAGGCGGTAGAAAAGCAAAAATCCTTTATATAGCGAAGGATCGAAAAAATCGCGGCAAATTTTCAAGAGAGCAGTTTTAAAAAGAAGCCGCAAGAATGTGGATATTCCTAAAAATCATAAAAAACAAGCCCTCATAAAACGCTTACAGAGCGTTTGACGAGAGCCTGCGGTTATTCGTTTCGATTGGGTCTGTGCTTGACTTGATTTCATCAATTTCTTTTCTTCTTCATCAATGGGTTAATATATACGGTTTTTGTACATCTCATTCCATGGATCACAAAGCTCCGGATCCGATTCCGGACAGTTCAATGCGTGGGTCACAAAATCATACATTGATGAATAGTCCTTTTTTGGAGCTAACACAATTAGAATACTTTGCTCACCTGATGGACGATCAAAACAAAGATGTCCGAAACGGATCGCAACCATACCATGACCCTCCTCTATTACAAGGAGCGGCGGGTTCATGCGGCTTTTGCCTGTTCCGTCCGTTCACAGCCGTATAGTGTTCCTTGTGAAAAGGTAACTGCCGCCAATAAGATATACTATCTATCACTCCTTTGTTACGACCTCCATATTCATTTCACTGACATTTTCAAAATTATCGGCTATACCCTCTGTTATGAAAATTTCTTTTTCGTCCGTAATAAGTATCATATCAAAATCATTGTTTTTTCGCCAATGATCTATTGCATTTTCAATTCCCGAAACAAAAAGTGCTGTGGAAAGTGCGTCGCACATAATTCCGCTTTCACCGATGATCGTAACGGAAACAAGCCCGTTATCCGCAGGGTATCCGTCCGCAGGGTCTATGATATGGTGGTATATTTTTCCGTCTTCACCGATAAAATAACGTTCATAATTTCCTGATGTGATGACCGCCTTGTTCTCTATTTCGATAATTCCCATTGCGGAATTTGGAGAAAAAGGGTCGGTTACAGCTATTTTCCAAAGAGAACCGTCGGGTTTTCTTCCTAACGTCTGAACATTTCCTCCAAGACTTACGACGGCAGATTCTACGTTATTATTGCGTAAAATCTCCATTATTTTATCGGAGGTATACCCCTTTGCCAACGCGCCTAAATCGAGCTGATAATTTTCGGGAACGGTGACAATGCTTCCGTCAAGCTTTATTCGTTGATAGTCAACATTTTCAAGCAGCATAGCGAGAGTTTCTTTGTCGGGTATTTTATGATCGTCGGCAGTAAATCCCCATTCCTTCAAAATAGGATAAATCGTAATATCAAGGGCTCCGTTTGTTTTATCACCGATCTCAATCGCTTTTTTTATTATTTCAGCCGTATCATTATTTACAGAAACGCTGTTTCCGGCAGAATTGTTTATCTTCCAAATATCGCTGTTATTATTTGTTACGGACAATAATTCATCAAGATAGGTAATTTCATCGGCGGCAGCTTCAAGAGCGGCTTCGGAATTTTCACCGTATGCCTTTAAATTCATGTATGTATCCATTGCGAAAACGTCTTTAGATGCCTGAGAATTTTCAGACTTTTTGTTCTCTGCTCTGCAGCCGGAAAACACTAATAAAGCCGCAGCTGCTAAACATAAAAATTTTTTCATAACGTTACTTTCTCGCAGAATCGAGCGCCTTTTTTACTGCTTGTTTAATTGCATTTGAGCTGTAGGTAGCTCCCGAACAAGCGTCGACATCGTAATTTTGAGAATCGAGTATAGCGGGAATGATCTGTTCCGCCGCCGAATCAAAGTACCAATTGTCGGTCTCATTGGAATATCCCGAGATATTGGTGATAACATCGTTTTCTATCGTTATTGTTATATAGACCTCGCCGTCATAACCGAAGGCGCTTGCGGAAAAATCGCCGTTGTTGTATATATATTGAGGTTCGGGCGGCTCTTCCGTTTGGTATTCCGTCACCGTTACCTCCTGCCGAGCTTCGGGCAGGTTCTGCTGTTGCTGCTCCGTGACCGATACCTCCTGCTCGACCTCGGGCGTGACGGTCTGTTCATATTCCGTTTCCGTCACCGTTTCTTCCTGTTGAAATTCATCAACAGCTTCTTCACCTTCTTCTGTGACGATCTCCTCCGTAATCGTTTCAACAGCGGCAGCTTCGCTCACAGAAGTCATTTCTTCGGCGGAGCTTTCAGCTTCGCCTGTTGATACGGCAGCTTCCGCCGCAGCTGTCGTTACTGTTTTACTTGCTTCGGGCTCTGCCGTAATTTTGGGGACTGTAGTGACTGTTTGGCTTGTTTGCGTTGAAACAGCAGTGCTTACGGAAAATGCTTTTATGCTTTTATCATCGTTTTTTTCGCTGTTCTTTTTTACGGGTATTGCTGTCAGCGGAACGATAAATATCATAAGAATGGTAAAGACAAACGCCGAATCTATAAGCTTTTTATTATGGATATTTTCCTTTTTCAAAACAAGCTTTCTTATTCTGAAAAAAGCGTATCCGAAAAACACAAGGCTGTACATGAAGATATTGAAAATATATCCCTCACGTCCCGATCTTGCCATAGGGAGCATAAGCAGCATGACGTGGATATAGATCAGCGCGTAAAACAGGTATGCCGAACGCTGGAGCTTTTTCCACAGCCGAGCGTTCATCTTTGGGAATGACATGACCGTAAGCGGGAGCATGACTGCAAGCATAATAATAGTGCAGATACCTGCATATATCTGATTTTCGCTCATTCTTTCTCTGTTTGTAAACAGCAATACAAAATATGTTCTTCCATAGCCGATATTATGACCGAGTGTAAGAATTGCCGCAAAAATTGATAATTCTCCACGGATAGGCATGAGCTTTTTCATCAGAGCAGAACCGTTAGGCAGTGCGCCTGTTATCATAACTACACACCAAATCGCGGTCGCTAATGCTCCCCGTGAAAACAGTCCGAGAATGTATGCGTTCACGAATACGGGTAATTTGCGAGTATCCGATGACGGCAGAAGAGCCGCCGCAGAGGTCAGCAGAACAGCTGTCAGATAAAACAGATAAGGATATTTTTTCAGCATTTTTCCGCAGAATAGTGCAAATATAAATGCAATGATCAGAGCAATGAGGAATAACATTTCAAACCGCCTTTATTTCTTTTTTCTCTTGAAGGCTGTCATTACAGCGCCCGAAAGAGTTACGAGCAGAGCGGGAACAGCAGCTCCGATATTACCTGTCTGCGGGTTGTCGGTGCTTACCGAGCTTTTAGCTGTGGAAGTATTTTTGATTGTTGATGTGTCAGCCGTTTTGGAAGCTGTCGAGATGTCAGGCTTTGATGCTGCGGAGGATTCCGAGTCTGCCTTTTGAGATGTTGAGCTGTCTGCCGCAGAGGAGGTCGTTTCTTCGTGAGACGTTGTGCTGTCTGCTTCGGAGGACGTATCGGGATTTGTTGAGTCGGCAGGATCGTTGACTTCCTCCGCTGTGTAGTCCACCCTGATCTTATTGATTATGTAATTGTCACAGCTGAATTCAACCATATATGTTGTTTGGTCAAGCAGCTCGCCGTACGATACTGTAGTACCTGCATTATTTGTCACACTGCCGCTTGTTATTGAAACGGTATTATTTTCCACGGGGACAAATTCCGCGTCGATGTCATCATCGGCAGGGTCGACAAATACAGGTGTGATATAGGTAAGCACCGCTTCTCTTCCGCCGGTAGTATGGTAAATTTTGACCTTGATATTCTCACCGTCCTCGGGCAGACCACTTAACACAAGAGAATCGTTTCCCTTAAATTCTGCCGTTACCTCACCTGTGTAGACCTGCGCGATATCGGCGGTAAAATCATAATCGTAAACATAGTTGTGATAAGCCGGTATTTCTCCGTCAGTCAGATCGTTATCCTTATCGGAGCAATAATAGCGGACTTTTGTTATTTTTTTACCGTCAAGACCGGGAGTTGAAGCGACCTTCCATGCAATATCGCTGTAAGACCAGATCTGGTCAAGGTGATACAGACCCTTGGAGGAACCGTCCTCTGCCGTAATGACCATAGCATTGACGATCTTATCGGAGGCTTTTTCGGCAGTTGATAGATCGAGCTGTATATCGCCCCAGTTCGTACCGTAGGTCACAGGCACATCTATATTTCCGCAGCTTTCAGGACTTGCTTTGCCCATTGTAAATGATGATCCGTTCAGAACAAGATAATTTTCCGGCTCACTGTCAAGAATGAAGTAAGAATATTCGGGAGCTTCTGTAAGCGCCTGATACCCCAGAAGAACATTTGATGATGACTGCCCTTTGCCGAGAGTAGCAGTAGTAACTGTAGAATCAGCAGTGATCTCCTTTCCTCCCAATGCTTTTACCGCATCGAGACTGTCAGCCTTAACAGCCCATGTTACGCCCTGCACCTTGGAATTACTCTCCTTGCCCACAGCGATAATGTTACCTTCGGCATCAACACCGGCTGTAGTACCTGAGTGAAATGCACCGCCTGCTTTGCCGTAGTTTCCTGTTTTGTTCGTTGCAGATGAAACGGCATCAACGTCTCCTATATCCGCAGTATCGGCGTTGTAGAAAGCATTGTAGGGAACGTTCATCAGAACATAACCGCTGAATGTGTCGTCCTCCGCGCAAACAGCCGCAGGAACGACCGATGAAGTCAATGCCATTGCCGCAGCAATTGCGATGATCGTTTTTTTACTTTTCATAAACATTTCTCCTTTTTTAGAACACGTTATTTTTTATAGGCATTAAGAGCTGCACATAAAAAGATCTTAAACGTGGTCTAAGATTTTGTATCGGAATGAGTTAGCATAAGGTAACTATCCGTTGGTATTTTATCATAAAAACTAAATTATGTCAAGGTGACATTTCAAAGTTTGTAGAAATTGACAACCGGTTGGTTAGCTATAGCTAACTTTGTTTGTGCATTATTTACAATTGTTTTTATGGGTAGTTTTTTGCAGCTATGCTTTGAGGGTGCAGGAAGAATAAAAATATTCACATAAAATTCAAAATAACTAAATAAATAAAAAAATCCGCATGACCACTTTCGCAAAGATACAAAATGTGCGAAAATAAATCATACGGATATCTAATATTATAACGTAAAAAAGGCGGTTTGTC
>CANQCJ010000019.1 GCA_947589205.1 uncultured Ruminococcus sp.
TGGGTCTGCTTTAACGCATACTGTCTCGGTGAATTGCATTCGTCAGGCTTGTCCGCACCCTCGTACTGCGCTATCATTTTTTTGCCGCCGCCGCTGTAGCCGCTTACCGCGTGAGCCGTCAGAGGAAAGTCCGCCGGGATAACCCCCGCTTTTACAAGCGGATAGACAAGGCTTATAAAGCCGCTCGCATAGCAGCCGGGATTAGCCACGCGGTAGGAACGCGCTATGCTCGCTCTATGCTCGGCGGAAAGCTCCGGGAAACCGTAATCCCAGCCGGGATTTATCCTGTGAGCGGTCGACGCGTCTATAATTTTTACGTTCGGGTTCTCCGCAAGCGACACCGCTTCGACCGCCGCCGCATCGGGCAGACAGAGAAAAACAATGTCGGCTGAATTTATAGCCTGCTTTCTTGCATCGCTGTCCTTGCGAAGCTCCTCGCTTAATTTTATAAGCTCGAGATCCTTTCTTTCGGATAATCTGTCATAAATTTGCAGACCGGTCGTGCCTGCGCTTCCGTCAATAAAAACCTTTGTCATTTTTTTCTAACCTCTTTTTTATCCGACAATATGGGAACATATTCCTTCTCCGCTTTGCTTTTAAGCCGCTTTTTCTCATTATCGGTATTTTCCTGAACGGCGATCTTGGCTTCGTTTTTAAAAATGTTGCCTATCCCGAACCCGAAAAATCCGCAGATGATATTTGTCACCAAAAAATCGGGACTAAGCTCGCTGTAGCCGAAGAAAAAGTAAAGTATCAGCGCTGAGACCGCCATAAATATCGGCAGCCACGGCTTTAGTCCGCATATTCGCGTGAAGTAAAATGCCGCTGCGAACGTCGCAGACGGCAGGATCAACATAACATAGGCTATATGCAGCAGTATCGAGTTGAAAACGTTATCGGCAAGCAGTCGAAAGCCTACTGCCGCACAAAGCCATAGGGCTGTAAGGATCACGGCTTTTTGCCATGATCTCAGCCTTATATTTTTATTTTTCATGATATTTCGCTTAATTTATTTTTCAGCAGCTTTATCTGCTCAGCGACCGCTTTCGGAGCCGGTCCGCCGCGCGAAGCTCTCTGCATTACGCAGGTGTCGAGACTGATAGCTTCAAAAACGTCCTCGTCGAATTTATCGCAGATCTTTTTGTATTCGCTAAGCTCCAGCGTTTCAAGCGTAACGCCCTTTTCTATGCAGATATGCACGAGCGTTCCCGTCGCCTTGTAGGCATCGCGGAACGGCATACCCTTTTTTACAAGATAGTCGGCGCAGTCGGTGGCGTTTATAAAGCCTTTTGCCGCCGCAGCGCGCATATTCTCCGGTATCACCGTCATCGTTTCAAGCATCGGGATAAAGGTTTTAAGACAAAGCTTTACGGTATCGACCGCGTCGAATATCGCTTCCTTGTCCTCCTGCATATCCTTATTATACGCAAGCGGTATGCCCTTCATCATCGTCAGAAGCGTGTTGAGATCGCCGTAAACTCTTCCCGTCTTTCCTCTGATAAGCTCTGTAACGTCCGGGTTTTTCTTCTGCGGCATTATCGAAGAGCCTGTCGCGTAAGCGTCGTCAAGCTCGATGAATTTAAATTCCCACGAGCACCAGAGGATGATCTCCTCGGAAAATCTTGAAAGGTGCATCATGATAAGGCTTATCGCCGAAGCAAGCTCTATGCAGAAATCGCGGTCGCTTACGCCGTCAAGCGAATTTTCCGCAACTCCGTCAAATCCCAGCAGAGAGCTTACCATTTCTCTGTCGATGTCGTAGGTAGTTCCCGCAAGCGCGCAGCTTCCGAGCGGCAGGACGTTCATGCGCTTTGCCGTATCGTCAAGTCTGCCTATATCCCTTAAAAGCATCTGAGCGTATGCCATGATGTGATGAGCAAAGGTTATCGGCTGCGCCCGCTGCATATGAGTATAGCCGGGCATGACCGTTTCGAGATTCTTTTCGGCTGTTTCCGCAATAGTCCTTACAAGCTCAATGCACATAGCCCTGATCTCTTTTATCTCATCGCGCAGGCAAAGCCTTATATCGAGCGCTACCTGATCGTTTCTGCTCCGCGCCGTATGCAGCCTTTTTCCCGCGCTTCCTATGCGCTTTGTAAGCTCCGCTTCGATAAACATATGTATATCCTCAGCGGCGGGATCGAATTGCAGTCTGCCGTTTTCAATATCCTCGAGTATCGCCCTTAAGCCCTCGATGATCTTTTCGCTCTCGCTTTTTTCGATAATGCCCTTTTCGCCGAGCATTGCCGCATGAGCGATCGAGCCTTCAATGTCGCTTTTATACATACGCGAATCGAATTTTATGGACGAATTGAAATCATTTACTCTTTCGTCTATCTGTTTTGTGAACCTTCCCGCCCACATCATATCCGCCAAATCAAGAACACACCTTTCTTAGATCTATCAGTCGCTTTCCGCGCCCTTATGCTGCTCGAGCAGCTTTGCGATGTCTATGCCGTTGATCTTCAGACCGTCTATCTTGCAGTCGTTTATCTCAACGTTCGAGAGATCGCAGTGAACGAACTGAGAATTTTTCAGATCGGGATTTTTAAATTCAACGTTGTTCATTATAGAACAGCCGAAACGCGTGCCCGAAAGATTTACTCCGAGGAACGTTGAATTTACCATGTAAATATCGCTGAAGGACGAGTTTTTCATGCTTATATCGCTGAAATCGGCATCGTCCATGTTCACATCGTTAAAGCACGCTTCTTTAAGATTTACATTTGAAAATTTTGCGTTTCCGAGATTTACGTCCTCAAATGTGGAATTAGGCAGACTGTCGTATGTTATTTCTACCTTTTTTTCGAGCGCCGGCTCAAAGATGCCTTCGTTTTCCATTATAAAAGACCTCCGTTCATAAAATTTGTTTAAAGGCTCTAAGCTCACACAATTTTTCCCTTGCATGAGCCGAGCCGTATATATCACTTGTTTTCGTTTCTCTTCTGATCGAGCTTTGCCTTGACCTTTATCGGAAGTCCGAACAGATTGATGAATCCTGCGGAATCCTTCTGGTCGTATACGTCGTCCTCGTCAAACGTAGCTACCTGCTCGTCATAGAGCGTGTACGGCGAGGTAACGCCCGCGTTGATGATGTTGCCCTTGTAAAGCTTTAATCTTACATCTCCGGTAACGGTTTTCTGCGTCTCGGTGACGAACGCGCTTAACGCTTCTCTGAGCGGAGTGTACCACTGACCGTTATAAACGATGTCGGCGAATTTTATCGAAAGATACTGCTTTACTCTCGCGGTCTCCTTGTCTATAGTGATAGTTTCAAGCACCTCGTGGGCATGGTAAAGGATAGCTCCGCCGGGGGTCTCGTATACTCCTCTCGATTTCATTCCGACAAGACGGTTCTCGACTAGATCGGCAAGTCCTATTCCGTTCGCTCCGCCAAGCTCGTTGAGCTTTGCAACAAGCACAGGTCCGTCCATTTCAACGCCGTCTACCGACGTGGGAACGCCCTTTTCAAAATGTATAGTTACATATGTAGGCTTGTCGGGAGCTTGGATCGGGGAAACGCCCATTTCAAGGAAGCCGGGCTTTTCATACTGCGGCTCATTTGCGGGATCTTCAAGATCGAGACCCTCATGCGAAAGATGCCACAAATTCTTGTCCTTTGAATAATTCGTCTCTCTGTTTATTTTCAGCGGGATATTGTGAGCCTCGGCGTAATCTATCTCCTGGTCGCGGCTCTTGAGATCCCATATCCTCCACGGCGCGATTATCGTCATGTCGGGAGCGTATCTCTTTATCGCAAGCTCAAAGCGCACCTGATCGTTTCCTTTTCCGGTGCAGCCGTGGCAGATAGCGTCCGCGCCCTCGGCTATCGCTATCTCCGCTATCCTTTTAGCTATTATAGGACGCGCGAACGACGTTCCGAGCATATATCTGTTCTCATATATCGCTCCCGCCTGAACGGTGGGATAAACATATTCTTCAATAAATTCTTTTTTAAGATCCTCGATGTAAAGCTTTGAAGCTCCCGTCGCTATCGCCTTTTCTTCAAGTCCGTCAAGCTCTGTGCCCTGTCCTACATCGCCCGATACCGCGATTACCTCGCAGTTGTTATAGTTCTCTTTGAGCCACGGGATAATGATAGAAGTATCCAGTCCGCCTGAATAAGCGAGAACGACCTTTTTGATTTCTTTTGCCATTGGTGATTCCTCCATTTTATTTGAACGATTTATTTATCGGTGAATACTCATATATTATATTATACGCCTTTTTTCAGGAATGTCAAGGGGTAATTTTCAAATTTTTTTGAAAATATGCAAAAAATTCGTAAATATAGTGCATAAAAACCGATTTTATGCGTATAATCACTGTTTCAGACGTTCCTATGCGGCGTTATTCACCGACATCTGTATATAATTATAACATAGATCCCCCGGAATTGCAAGGACTTTTCCGCACTTTTTCACATATTTTTTCCGCGCGCGGCCGACGCAGCTGCGATTCTGGCGGGATCTGTAAAGAACAAAACGGGCTTGCCGCGGCAGTTTTTACCGCTTTAAGCCCGTTTTTCGTCGGCATATGTAAATTTTATGCAGCCTTTTTCTTTTTGCGGCAGTTGCAGAAGTATAACAGTATCATAGGCGTTATCGTAAGCGCCGCGCCGACGGCTTTAATCGGAGCTGTGCCCCTGCCGCCCGCCGAGGGCAGCGTTATCGCCGGCGTGTTTACCACTATTTCAGAGAGCGTTGCTGTTGGGTCAGCTTCATTTCTTTTAAAAATATAGTTGTCATCGCTGCCGTCATATCCGGAGGGAGGAGTTATCTCATATACAAGATAGCTGTCCTCGCCCAGACCGCCCCAGCTTAGTACGCCGTTTTCGTTGCTCGTTCCGGTATCCATAAGATGGTAAGCTTTAAATTCACCGGTTACGTCATCTACAACGGATTTTGTCCGGTATTTTTCGTCGATACCCAGAGCGTTAAAATCATCGTCCGACATTTTTTCGCCCTCGTTCGGCGTGTAAATGCCGAAAAGCGCACCCTCAAGCGGACTATCGTATTCGTTGTGTTTAAGTATGCGGATATTCCAGTCGGGCTTGGAGTTGGAAATGGTGATCTCTTCATTGCGGCTCGGGTCGTATGTAAATTTGTACTGCCGCTGACTTCTGCCGTTGATGTCAAAGAAGCTAAGACCTTCGTTTTCCTCGTCGTCTATCTCTAAAATGTAGTAGGTAGCTCCTTCTTCCCATACCCAAGGGTTATCGTCTTTTTTATAAAAGTGTCTTATTGGATCCCACGATGTTAGATCACTAATTCCATATTTATACAGCGTACTGATATCAAATATATCAGATTGATCCTCACCTTTCTTAACTGAAAGCTTAAGTAATGTATAATCAGTGTACTTATAATAAAGTGGAGCAAGTTTTTCTGCTAATCCAACTTCGGTATAATCATTAAATTCTTCAGCTTCATCTCCTTTATAAATCAAAAACCTAAATGTTTTGTCCTCGCTTATCGGTGAAAGTCCGCCGCGGCTCGTTACTATGCTCTTTTTTATCTGCGGCTCGCTCGGTATCCTTACGCCGACGTTTAGGGGTGCGGCCTGCGCCCGCAGTGATTCTACAAGATAACTGTAACCGAAGCTGTTCCATGCTACCTGTGACGGCTGCGCTCCATCATCAATAACAGCATCAAAGCTGATTTCGACTTTATCGCCTTGCTTTACAATATCATTGCCTATAACAAATCTTATAGAACGTACTTCACCACCATCACGTTTAATTTCATCAATATCGTCTTTCCATGTAGCTTGGTCATCGTCGTTATTATTTGCCTCCCAGTCGCTTCCGCTAAAGCCCGAAGTTTTTGTGCTGTACTGGACTTTATAATCTGTATCTTGATCTAATGTTTTTGTTTCTGTAACTGTACCTGTATTATCTTTGTGTACAATATTAATTGTAAAATTAGGAGTTCCTGCCAGACTTACCTTAAATTCGCTGTATCGCTTAAGCTCGTCTCTTAATGTATTTCCATCAGCTCCATCAGCTCCAACCGTTACGGTATCGTCCACCTGGGGTAAATTATCTATTACAACAAGCTGATCTAAATCCTTTTCATCTGAGTTCTGAATATTTAAAGTATATCTGACCTTGCTTTCTTTACTTGATACAAGTATACAGTTTTCTTCTTTGTCACTTCGGGCTGTATTATCCGTAGCATTGCCGTCAGCGCCAATTTCCGCTATCTCCTTATATGAGGTTGTAGGTGTGCCTTGATAAAAGGTAACGGGCGCTGTACTCTGTACCGCAGCTTCGCCATCAAGTGTGGTAGGATGTCCCTGTGAAACATCGTTATTATCAAATTTCTGAGAGGGTATAATATAGGCGTTGTTAAGATACATACCGGGCAAGACCTCTTTATCTGCAACAGTATCCACTTTAAGCACGCTGTAACCGCCTGCGGGGATAGCATATGCAGCTATGTTTTCCGTTTCTCCTGCCTTATATGCAAAGCGTATCTTAAGCGTTTCGTGGAGTTTTTCACCTTCTCCTTCCTGCTCAAACTTTACATATGCGCCTGCAAGAATATTTCCGTTTAGATAATTTTCCGTTCCCGCATTATTTGTATCATAGAAATATATATTGGGTATATATGTCCAGCCTTCATTTGCTGTTACCGTAACAGGAGTTTCTCTACCATCACGCATCGTGTTGGAATAAATAAGCAATTTGCTCATATCACTTTCTCGCTTGATATGGAACATTATATCCGAACCTCGTCCTTCATCTTCCGGCTGACCGGATACGTTAGGATTTGGGGCTTTCTCTTTTATTCCGCATTTCAGCAAACAATCGTTACCGCGTTTACCTTCATTCTCGCTGACAGGACCGGAATTACCGTGTATTTCGTATTTTACGTCACCCTCAAATCTAAAGCCCGGTTCAAGAGTATCCGATATAACATAATCCATCATGGCATCTGTGCCGTTGTTGCGTGATGTTACCGTCCAGTTTACTTCGCTTTCTTTTCCATTTTCTTTCTCAAGAAGATCGTCGCCCGTTACTTTTTTTGTTATACCTGGTATAATATCCCCTTTTTCAACAGTAACACCGGAAACAAGCCATTGCCTTTCTTCCGCTTTGTTAAACGATGATGTTTCGCTAAAGCCTGCGTTTTGAGCCTTGGTATTGTCCCAAAGCTCACGGCTGCCGTCATTGTTTTCCATACCGTTATATTTTGCAACATCAACGCCTGTTTCGGTATCGAGTCCGACCTCTGTGTTGCCGGTCGTATCTATATATTCCATAGCGGCATAGTTTACGGCTTTTTCTTCGGCATCATTATTGTCTGCTGTAAAAACAGTATAGGCAAACTGGGTAAATTCTCCGGGCGCAAGATAGGGTACTGCATCTTCGCCTATTTTGGCTGTTTGTATGTTATCAGGTTTATGCTCATCAGAATAGTAACCGCCCTCAGTGTCATTCAAACCCTCAGTGCCATTTTTAATAAAATGGAATTTTATCCTTTTTCTTCCGTCAGCCAAAGTTTCTTCACCCTCATATCCGACATGAGTAAGGACAAACTTCATTTTTTCTCCGTTTACAGAAGCCTCGTCTTCCCAGGCATCCGGATTATTTTCTACAGCCGTTCTATATCCGCTTGGTGTAACGACAAGCGTATTCATTTTCTTACCCATACCCTCATTGTTTTTATAACTTGGTGCTGTAGGTATATACCTTTCATTTATATTATCACTGTTTATACCCCTGTTTCTCCTTGAACCTACCGTAAATGCACTACTGACCCATGTTCCAGTAGAATCAAAATTTATACTACCGTTGAAGTCTGCCGCACTGTTTCTGAGGGCATAAAACTCAAAGCCCTGCGGCAATATATCATAAACATCGGAAAGATAAAGATTTGTGCTGCCGCTGTTCTTTATGATGAGGTAATATGTTACGGTATTCTTTGCGCCCTTTTGTTCGCCTGTCTGATCGGTGTTAAAGAAAATAGGATCATTGGGTGTATAATGATATCTGTCGATACCTCTGTAGTATTCCGTAAACCAATCTCTCGCACCTTTTGTATAATATCCCGTCTCATATACGCCCTTTTGCAAAAGCACCTTGCCCGGCTCGGAAAGGCTGTGCGTTACTCTGTCGGGGAAATTATATACATAAAGGGTATTTGTAAGTACAGCGCCTCCTTTTTCTTCAATATATGTTTCCCATTCTCCGTCATCACCTGCAAATGTAAGAGTAACATAGATATAGAACTGCGATTTCGGTGGGAATTGTACGCTTATGTTATCTTCCCAATTCCATTGCAAATATTGCTTTCCTGCGACAGCTTCAGCACCACTTGTATGGGGTTTGGTATTGGCGACCTCCCAATTATTCTCGGTTTTGGTTCTTTCGTCAGATTCTAATGCTGTAAATCCACCGGACGTATCTCCCTTTACAAATTTTGCACCATTTGCAAATTTATATTCGATCGAAACGTTCGTGTCTTTTTTCCAATTAAATGCAGCACCTGTTTCCGGAAGAGCGTCATAGAAATCCTTTGCCGAAAGGTAAACTTCGGGTTTAGTTTCATCTTCTGCGCTTGGCGGGAAAGGATTTTCAAATTTAAGCCTATATGTAACGGTATTATTTTCCTTGCTTATTGTTGAAAAATCATCGCTGTCTATCTCGTCATATTTCGGTTCGGATCCTCTGCTTGCAACTATATCCTTGTAATAGGCAAGAGCAGCTCCGCCTGTAAAGATCGGTGCATATATTCTGTGACCTGGATAGTCGTTTGCCCACGCTTCATTATTTACGGTAAAGGGATCGGTGGCTGCGCCCTCAATATATTCATCATCGCATACAGCCTTATAACAGAAGCTTACAGTTCTGCCATCTTTATCGTCAAGCACCGCTTCGGGGTCGTTTACTATATAATATTTTATAAGGGTCTCTAAGCCTGTTGCGGTCTTGTTTACCGTTACGGTGTCTGCACAAATGCCGCCTATAAATATATTTTTATATGTTCCGGGCTTTTTGAGTACATAATATTTGACACCGTCTACGGTTTTCTCGGGAAGTCTTTCTTCCGACAATTCGGGGTTATCCGAAGCCGGTACAAGCAGACACTGAAGCCCTGCCATTTTATCTACTACAGGAAGTACGTCATAACAGCTTTTTCCTCTATGGGTAAGGTCTACACTGTAGTCTATGATATCGCCTATTTGCAGCTTATGTGACTTTCCGCTTTCGTTTCCGTTTATTGTAACTCCGTTTACCTTTCCGTCTTTGCTTATGCTAAGGTCGTAGGATACGGAGTCTTGACCGGTAGTTACTTCATCTTTTGAACCAGTCTTATGATACAATGATGCTTTATTATGATAATACACAGGATTTCCCGGCAGGTAGTCATAATAATACAGACTATCTCCTTTAGGTAAATACATAAGAGAATTTTTAGTAGTAGCCTTAACGTTGTATTCTAATTTTTTACCCGCCGCAAGCTTATAATCATCAGGATAATCCCATGTGAGTTTGTAATTATCATTCATTGTGACTATATATGCAAGGGAATCAAGAGCCTCGGCAATAGTTTTATAAGTACCGCTTTCGCCTACCGTGACAGTTTTTCCATCGGTTTCTACAACAATATTTTTTCCGCTTTTGCTTATGGTTATTGTTTTGTTATTTACATCCCCGCTTTCGGCAAGACCATCATATTTAGTATGATCTTTCAATGTATTGGCTGCCGAGATATCGCCTTGTGTTTTTCCGTCAAGCGCAGTGACCTGACCTGTTGCAGGTGAAGTTATTACAGCGTCGGATATTTCTATAGTAAGATATTCTCCATGAAGCCCATCAAAAAGCGCCTGCATATTTTCGGGCTTTATATACAACAGTTGGTTATCTGTTGTTGTAAGAGTATCCTCCAATTTTTCAAGATTTTCGTATTCAAAAGGTGATGGGTTTTCCACAGTCAGCTTAAACTCTACGTCCTCACCCATATACTTAGGCTTTGTTTCCGTTATCATTTCCTTATCAAATGTAACTTTCGCACTGCCCAAGTCAAGCTCTACATCTGCTGTGTCTGTTGAGTCCTTTTTTTCTGCAAAGTTATAGTTGGTTTCGCTTTTTATATTGTTTGTTATCTTCAACGAAGTGCTTTCAGTAAGCTCTTTTGCAAAGATAACCTCATCGCCAAAAAGAATATCTCCGCTTATTTGGGATATTTCTTCATCGCTTTTTGTGTTTGCGACCCTGAAATGAATTATATATTTACCATCTTTGTTTTCAAGGCTCATATCGGTAACTGTACCGTTATTTTGGCTAAAGCCGGATATAGTGCATATAAGATACCTTTTGCCGTCTATGACCGAATAAAGAGAGCTTGAGCTTCCGTCAGATACAAAAACGGTATCGCTTGCATTTATATCATCGCGCCATTTAAGCCCGGTCGGCAAGGTAAGCTCATCGGAAAAATCAACGTATTTTACAAAGTCGTTTCCGCAATCTCCCGATACGGTATCTCCGACAGGAGAGTACTTTATCTCATAACGCAGATTTTTTATTGCAATTGTATCATCATCAACAGCATTAAAGCCTATGGCTTTTTTATCGTCGTCGTCAATGCTTTTTGTTACATTGAATTCCTGTTCACGAGCGATCCAAGTGGGTTCTATATAATTTTCGGTGACATATATACCGTCTGCCGTTGTATATTTACCCGGTTCTATGACTTTTCCGACATATTCATCTTTGACAGTATCTGAAAGCTTAACGCCCCATACCTGCATTTTTCTTCCCGGCTGGGTATAATTGGGATAGCTCAGAGAAAGTTTTGGAATATTTGTTTCACCCGATTCTCTTTTTTCTAACTCAAAATACCAGATATTAGGATCGTCCGTAGAGTGCAGTTTATAACCGTTTAATTCCGCAACACCATCGCTTTCTTTTCTTACATATATCCTGTATACTCCGTTGACATTATCGGATATAGCAACACTAATTACAGCACTTTGTCCCGTATAATACTCTGCAGTTTTATCGGCGATCTGATTTGTGTCTTCCAATGACATCTCAATGCCTACAGTACCGGCATCACCTATTGCGCCATCATTTTTGGCTTCTGCATTTTCAAACGGCTTTTCTGTAATATCTTTGCCTATCAGAGTGTTTACAAACAGGTTAGAGCCAAAGTCGGCACAGCCGGTAAACGAATTTTTTATATTCTCCTGCGTACTTTCGCTGTTTATGCTTTCAAGATTTTCGGCATTTGCAAAAGCATAGTCGTCTATTGCAGTTATTGAATCGGGGCTTTCAAATGTAAGTGATTTTACTGAACTGCCCTTAAAAGCGTCTTTGCCTATGGCAGTGACGGAAAAGTTATTATCACCGCATTTTACAGTTGAGGGTATAGTCAAAGTATCGCTATTTCTTGCGCCGTAAACAAGCTCTGCAAACCCGTCGGAGCTACCCCCCCCCGTTAAATGGTAAACATTACCATAATTATCGGTGCAGTATTGTCCGCCTTTTGTAAACGGCGCGGGCAGACCTGTGTTATTTTCCTCTGTACCAACAGTAAAGCTTACATTTTTATCAATAATTATATCGTCGATATGACCCTGTACGGCTTCCAAGAGATCTGTGCTTATACTCGACGGGAATTCGCCGTCATCGGCAGCAGTTAGTTTCAAATCAAAGCTGCCTGCGTTTTCAAAGGCGTTTGCTGACACAGAGCCGAGCGAAGAGGCTTTATACACGACCTCCTTGAGACCGGTACAGCCCGAAAAAGCCCCGCTGCCTATTGATGTCACTTTATCGCCTATAACAGCCCGCTCTAAGGATACATCGCCCTTGAACATATTATTTGTTATCTGCGTAAGGTCGGGCAGGGAGTCAAAACCGAAATCTTCAAGAGCAGGGTTGCCGGAAAAATTTCCGCTGCCGCTAAAAGCGGGTCCGTTTGTATTTTTCTCCCATATTATTTCTTTGAGGTTGGGACAATTTACGACCGTATCCGATTCGGTCACATTTTTAATGGTGTCCGGCAGCTTAAGAGTACTTACACTTTTGCAGTCCCTCATTATTGTACCGTTTATATCGGTAATGTTAAGGGGAGTGAGATCCAGGACCTCCACTTTTGTATCATGTATTATTTCGGTAATGCCTGTTATATTGTTTGTATTCGTCTCAAACGTTATATTTTTAAGAGATTTGCAGTCGTAAAACACTCTTGAAAGATTGCCCGAAATATTCCCCGGAACAGTAATGGATTCAAGAGACGTACAGCCGTAAAAGCCCGGATAATATCCACCCGTACCCGTTCCGAAGGAAAAGCTGTCGGATACTATTTTAGTAAGGTCTATATCTGTCAGCTCCGTACAGTTTGCAAAAATCTCTCCGTCTTTCTTTCCTAATTTTGTAAGGACTTTATTTTCCTTAAATTCAACTTTTTTCAGCTTTGAATTTGAAAAAGCCGCATCGCCTATTTCTTTAACGGAAGCTGGTATTATGACCGACTCAAGACCCGAATTATAAAAAAGCCTGCACGCGTCGGCGTCTTTAGTGCCTATGTATTCGAGCGCGGTAAGATTTTCAAGATTGACTTTCTTCAGATTTGTACAGCCTTCAAATACAGAATTTCCCGTTTCCTTAAGAACCGCGTTTTTTTCAAAGTCTACACTTATTAAAGATTCGCAGCCCTTAAAGGCGGCTTCACCTATCGAGCTTACTCTTTCACCTACTACGACCTTTGTAATGCTGTTTTTATACGGAGCAATTTCATCGCTTTCAATAAAGTTTTCGGGTATAGATGTACCGCTGAATGTTACCGTGTATGTACCGTCCGCATTTATGCTGAGCGCCCAACCGCTTCCCTGCGCGGCGGGCGATGCGCTTAACGTAGTTACCGAATTATCCTTTGCCGCTGCATACTCAAAAACTCCGCTCGGAAAATTTGTGCCTGCTATGCTTAAAACAAGCATGGCGGAAATTACGGCGCTTGCAATTCTTTTAGTTTTTCTCATACGAGAGGACCTCCCTTAAAAAAATCCTGCAAAATTACGGCTTAAGCCCAAAAAATGTATTTCAGATATTTTTAACTTAAAATAATTATATACAATAATTATACCATAAAAGTATTGCTTTGTAAATAGTTTGATAACAAAATTTTTTCGTTTGTGCAAAATATATAATTTTGACACATGGACTTTGGGAGTTTTGTGCGGTCTATCCGGAATACGAAGCACAGCCGTTTAAAGAAGATACTCCCTTAGCTGAAAATAAATTTTGGGGAAAATACGGAACAGATAAGATCGAAGCAGAAAAAGCTCTATTACATAGAAAACCGTCAGCATATGTGCTTCGTCCGCCTTATTTATACGGACCGATGAATGATCTATACAGAGAAGCGTTTGCTTTTGACCGTGCACTTCAGGACAAGCTTTTTATCTGCTTAAAAACGGTGAAATGAAAATGCAGCTTTTTCATGTAGAGGATCTATGCAGATTTATTGATATTCTGTTGATGAAAAAGCCGGAGCAGCATATTTTTAATGTAGGAAATTCAAATGCAATAGCTATCCGTGAATGGGCGGAAATGTGTTATGCTGCGGCGGGCAAAAAATTTAAATTTAAAAATATATACGCCGACATAGAACAGCGAAATTATTTTCCCTTTTATGATTACGAATACTATCTCGATGTGTCAAAACAACATGAATTGCTGCCTGACGAAAAGGATATGTACAGCGGCTTAAAAGAATCGTTTTTGTGGTATATTAAAAATTCTGACAGCGTTAATAAAAAGCCTTATTCAGAGTTTATTGACAGCGCGTTTTTGCATTGAATTTTTAGAAAAACCAATTTTCAAAATACATACTCATAAAACCGTTCATCTTACAATGTGCATTTAATATTATATTTTCATTTGCGGATCAGAAAACGGGCTTATGTAAAAAAAATAAGTCCGCATTTTTTATCATTTCAAATTCTTAGCATAACAAACCGCACCGTCTAATTTATCATACGGCGGATAATTTTCAATTTTTACATACCCCAATTTCCGATACAGACCGACCGCGTCATACATGATCTCTCTTGTTTGCAGGATCGTTTTTTCAAACCCGTTTTGAACAGCCTTTTTCTCGATTTCCGTCATCATTTTTGACGCTATCCCCCTGCCGCGGAATTTCGGTTCTACCCACACTCTTTTTATTTCAACATCACGCTCGGAGTATTTTTTCATACCCGCGCAGCCTACGCATTTTTCACCTATAAACGCAAGGAGTACGTCCTGTATCGTTTCGGAAATATTGTAAGGAATAAAGGCCTTTCGATTTTCCCTGCCGCCGACAATTTCGCTGTAATATTTTTCTGTCACAAGATAAAAATTTTGAAAATTTTCATTTTCTCCGTTCGTCCAAATAAAATTCAGATTGTTCATAGAAATCCCCTCCTTAAAGCTCGTATTTGCAATACTATAAGCATAATTCGATGCTTTCCGTTTTTATTATACAGCCCTTTGCATTAGTTTGTCAAGCTTTTTTACGTACCTTCAAATGATTTTGGAAAAATATGTTAAGAAAATTATTTTTTTGAAATTTTTTAAATATATCTTGAAATATAAAGAAAAATGTGATAAATATTCATAATACTGTTTTTATTTAATCCAACAGGAGGGATACTGCATGAACGAACAAAAAAGCCGCTTCATCTGCCGATAACGCTTATCGCTATAGCTGTATTGACTGTTCTTATTATAAATCTTTTTATAATGACAAAAGTAAACAGAGACCAGATAGAGGACTTGGGCCGCATGAGACTCGAGCTTATCGCCGCCGATCTTCAGAAACGTCTCGACGTCTGTACCGACTCTTTAAATAAGGTAGGCGAAAGACTGTCCGACACTATCGAGGACGGATATACCGAACAGGAGCTGCGGGATTTTCTTTCGGAAGAAAAGAAAAAGGAAATAGCCTCTACCGGCAGGACCTGCCTGAACGTCTTTTGCGTAACGCCTGACGGAGAGGTGCTTATCTCGGATATGGCGACGCCCGCCGATTATGTGCTTCAGGACAGAGACTGGTACAAGGCTCTCATGTCCGCACCGAGAGATGAGGAATATATCTCATCGGTATACGAGGACGCTTTTACCGACGGAATGTGCTTTACGGTCGCGGCTTCGTTTGACGACGGTAAATTCCTGCTGGGTATGGACTATAATATGAACGATATCCAGTCCTACATAAACAAAATGGGCGGCGAGGATTACGGCGACGCTATGATAGTAAACAGCGACGGTACTATTGCCGGTTATACCGATGAATCCGTTGTCGGCGATAAGATCTCCGATGATTTTGCCGATTACCGCGACGCGTTTTGCTTATTTCCTCCAATTCGGATTCTGCCGTGACCGAAAGCCGCGACGGCGGGATAATTTTCGGAAGCTGCACCGAAAACGACCGGTATCTGCTGCTGAAAATGAGCCGAATGGAGCTTTATAAGGACGCCTATTCGCAGTTTATACTTAATTCTATCATAATAATCGCTCTTGTCGCCGTTATAGCCGTGTTCTATGTAATGGGCTACAAGGAACGCTGCCGCGCGGAGGAGGCTCTCAAATACAAAAACAATTTTATTTCAAGAATGTCGGATAAATTCCGCACGCCCTTAAACAAGATCACCGAATATGCCGATTCCATAAAAGACAGCGGCAATACTGCCGAATCGGTGGATATGATACGCCTTGAAGCAGGTCATCTCAATGAGATGATGGATAATATACTTTATTATTCCGATATCGTTACCACAAGAAACGAAACGCCCAAAGAGCCTAAGGTCAAAAAGAAGCGCAACGATCTGACCGCCAAAGGACAGCGTTTTTTCCGCACGCTTATCATCACAATGCTTATCGTGACAATGGTTACGACTATCTTCCTCTGCTCTCACCTTTACATAAGCAGCGCAAGCTCAAAAATGCTCGAGGAGGCCGGTGAATACAGCTATCAGATAAACAACTGGGTCACCGAGCAGGAGAGCATTATGAATATGTTCGTAAATTCTATCTCGGCAAATCCTAAAATGCTGGAGGATTACGACGGCATGGTAAAATATCTCGACGAGATAACCCGCCATTATAAGGGTATTTCCGCGACCTATATCGCTAATCCCGATTTCGTTCACGGTCACCCGATGGTCATGAACAACGGCTGGGTCCCCGCGGACGATTACGTTGAAGAGGAACGCCAGTGGTACATAGACGCCCTCGCGGCAGATGATTACAATATAACCGAGCCGTACTATGACGCGCGTACCGGAGAATATTGTATCACCTTCTCAAAAGCCGTTTACGCCGGAAACGGCAAGCAGTTCTTAGGCGTTTTCGCGGTGGATTTCTACCTCGATGTGCTTACGAATATTTTAAGCAGCAATCAGGCTAAGGACGGCTATGCTTTTCTTGTCGACAAGGACGGACAGGTCATAGACCACCCCAACCCCGATTACCGCGTGTATAACGACAATTTTGTAAATATCCGCGACCTGCCGTATTATGACGTATACACCAACAGCAAAAACGTTATAAAGCCGATAAAGGATCATGACGGCAGAATGCGTATGTGCCCGGTGCTCAATGAAGAAATATCCGATTTCAACATCATCGTGCTGAAGGATATAGGAAGATGTACGGCGGTATCGTTCAGTATGTCGTGCTGTATCTTGCGCTTTTCAGCATTTGTATCATTGCGATAAGCACTCTGCTCACTCACATGATGAAGCGGCAGATACAGGCTAACGAGGATCTCAAAAAAGCGGCTGCGGCAGCCGCGGCGGCGGATAAGGCAAAATCTAATTTCCTTGCGCGAATGAGCCATGAGATCCGAACGCCTATAAACGCCATGCTCGGCATGAACGAAATGATACTGCGCGAAAACGAGAGCGAACAGATCGCCGAATACGCTCTTAATGTCAGCAGCGCGGGCAGCACTCTGCTTGCGCTTATAAACGAGATACTCGACTTTTCAAGGATAGAGGACGGCAAGATCGAGATCATTTCCGTAAAATATGAAACGGCTTCTATGATAACCGACCTTGTAAACATTATCAGCGACAGGATCTCCGAAAAAGGATTGAAGCTCGAGCTTAACATCGACCCGGAGCTTCCCGCCAATATGTACGGCGATGATATACGAATAAAACAAATAATCACTAATCTTCTGACAAACGCGGCAAAATATACCGAAAAGGGTACGATATATTTTACCGTCCTGCAAGCCGAAATAAACGACGAAAACGATGACGTTACGCTTTATGTCGAGGTGCGCGATACCGGTATCGGCATGAGCGCCAGCAGCTTTTCGATTCGTT